>JAFGWW010000256.1 GCA_016936955.1 Planctomycetota bacterium
AAACTCGTGGACGGCGCGGCGGTTTTCCGGCTGTGTGAGGTGGCCCGCCCACGGAAGCATCTCCGCCGCCTGATCAAGCGGCACGCCGCTCAGGATGCGCACAAGCTCGAGGGCGCGGTCGAGGGGGTCAGAATCCTTCTCGCCGGCGAGGAAAGGTTTTCGCAGGGGCGACTCATGCAGGTTGAGTTTTTTCATGTAACGCCTGAGGATTTCCACAAAGACCGAGCTTTGGAGAAGATCGCGGGACGAGGTGCAGATATGGTCCCGCACGTGGAGAATGGCCTGGCGGCCCTCAATGACATAAGATTTTCCGTCCATTACTGATGAATCCTTCCTGCATTATGGCACAAAAAAAGCCGAGCAACTCCCCCCAGCGAAGTCCGGCATCAATCCGCGGCGTCGTGCTCTGGGGAGCCTTTGTGCTCTGTCCCCGTCAAGCCCCTTGCCAAAATCCGGTAGAGTATATCACAAGCCGGCCAAAGTACAAGCCACCTTTTTTAATACTTTATGATATCCCGCCTGCGGGGGCAATCCCTGAAACAACGCCCCTTCGGCATGTTTTTGGTTGAAAAGTGGGGCGCCTGTGGATACCCTCCCCGGTATGGTCTCAAGGCGATCATGCCGCGAAAGGGCGAAGATGACGGTCGAGCTTCTCAGCAACAGCCTTTACCTTCTTATAATGATAAACCCCATAAGCAAGGTCTTTATCCTCTCCGTTATCGGCAAGGAGGCGGAAAGCCCGGCCGAGATGCGCAAGATCTCGGTCCACGCCTCGATGGTCGCTTTCTTTATCCTGATCACGGCGGCGGTGGGCGGTAATTTCCTGCTCTCGAAAGTTTTCCACGTGGAGATATATTCCCTGCAGGTGGCGGGCGGGATGGTTCTTTTCTATAACGGTTTCAAGGCGCTCACCAAAGGCGTCTTCTTCGAGATGGACGCCAACAACCGCCTCTCCGACCTCTCCATCGTCCCCCTCGCCTCGCCCATGATTGCCGGCCCGGCGACGATAACCCTTGTCATAACCCTCGCCTCGCACTGGGGAACATTCCATACGGTGATCGCCATTCTGGTGGCGGTTGGGTGCAACATGCTGATTATGCTCACCACAGACATCATCAGCGGCTTCCTGCTGCGGTTCAATATCATGGGCGCCCTGATCCGCATAACCGGCCTCCTCGTCGCCACCATCGCGGTGCAGATGATAATGCAGGGGCTGGCTTACTGGCATTCAACCTTGTGAGGCGGGGTTTGGTTTAGCAGCAGCTCTTTCATGCGTATATTGTATTTGCGGGCGTATGGATAGATTTTCCTCATCAGCAGGCGTTCTTCGCCTCCAGCAAAATCGCTGGTTCCTTCTACAATGCGCCTGCCATGTTTGCTATTCAGTTCAATGTCACCTTTGTTGTCCGGATTCATACCCGGACAGGTAGCGGCATATCCAAGGACTACGAGAAACCTGCAGTCACCATCTTTGAATGTCAGGTTTGCTAGTTCCTCCGGCGGTAAATTGTCTATTGCTTGCAGCCATTCAGAAACAGAGACGGTGCGGTTGGCAATAGGTGATGATGTATCCATGATGCCGGAGTTTGCATCATAATTCCGGCATGAAGCGCAGAGCAGTACCATGGCTATCGCGATGAATAATCTCATTTCTCTAATATCATTCATTTCGTTTCGCTCGCGTCTAATTTTGCACAGGCAGCCAATAATGTTTTCTCCATACAAACTACTCTTTTAGTCCGTCATCAAAAAACGATTCATCTACTGATGTGCATGTCAAACAGGCGTTAACTGCAGTTTCAAGGCGATCAATATATGAGGAAAGAGCTTCGTCAGGAAAATTATTCATCACATAAGAATCTTTGCTATGCAAATGCCAGATGAAGAACTTCATGATTGCAGTAAAAGTTTTCTGAATGTCCACTGCTACATCAGGATTGATTGAATTATTCTTCTCCGCGTAATTCGCTATTTTAATCAGAGAGTTGTAGTAATCCCAAAAAGACTTTTCATGGAAACAGCTTTCTTCATGGAGATAATATAGAAAGCTGCCTGCTTGTGCTTGAGAATTTTCTTTCAGAATGCTTGTCCCGTTTATCATTCCGATGCTCCATAAATAGTTAATTTAGCGATTATTCTCGGCTGGTGCTTATCTGCGTCAGTACAAAAAGCCGCGCCTTCAGCCGGAACCACCCTGATATCCATCCCTGATTTGCTGCTTTGTTATATGGTAGGTTTACATGAGCTATTGCGCAACAGGAAAGAGTTCTCGCGGCTGGGCTGCCTCGACGCGAACGTCGGGGTTGCCTGTTTTAGTGGTGTGTGGGCGGTGCCATGCCGATAGGGGGTCAGTCTGTCTGGTTTGGCGTTGGGTCTCTTTGGAGCGTCCCTCGGCCTTCGCTTCCGTCGGGCATGGTAATATATGCATACTCCAGTTTGTCAGGGATGTTTTTAATGTTTTTGCATCCAATGAGATATAGCGCGGTAAGCTTTACCCCTACGAGAGGGGTAAGGTCGCTCACCTCTGTATTGTCCAACCGCAGTTCTTCTAATGTGGAATTTTTCAATGGTGAGAGGTCCGTGACCTTGCAGTTAGCCATATAAAGATGTTTGATGGGGGTGCTGGCGAGAGCTGAGATGTCAGAAACCCCGGTTTTGCTGATGCCAAGTATCTTCAGCTTTTTGCTTCCGGCAAGGTGGCCTATATCTGTAACGTCAGTACCGCTGATGTGAAGTGAAGTAAGGTTATCGGTATCAATGAATCCCAATGCGTTGTTGTCAAAATTTTTAACTTCCTCCATGAGCAATACTTTCGGCCTAAGCATTCGAAGGCTTGAGTAGTCCTTAACATCGACGCAGTCCATTTGCAGGTGGGTAACCCCCCTTAGGTCTTGAATCAAGCCGAGATCCTTGATGTTTACCCTGAAGAGGTTTAGTTGTTCCACATATATAGGCTTGAATTTAATGCCGTCCTTTATCTTGCAGTGGTCGATGTCGATAAAACCGTATCTGCGTTTTTCGTCGATGGCATCAAGGCTGTCGATTGTTCCTCGTATCCTGATTACTTTTACGTCGGTACCTGACTCTTTGTATTCCAATTCTGTGATTTTGGCGGATGGGTTTTCTGCCAAGAACTTCTTATCAAAAGACAGCTCAACTGCTTTGATATGCTTCTGTCTGTGCCATGAAGACGCCACAACAGAAAATGCGACCAGAACGCCGACGCATAAAATATAGAAAAAGGTTTTCATGTCACCTGTTCCCCTAGAGAAATTCCCTTGCCCATATCGCCCACAGAATATGGATGGCGGCTGCGGCGAGGAGGCCGTAGAGGACGCCCGCGAGCATGGGGTTGCGGCGGGTCCACTTTACCACGCGGCGGTGGTGCATGTCGGGGGAGACGGAGATCTGCCGGTCTTCGAGATATTTCCGGATATCTTCCGTAAGTTCGCTGGCGCTTTCGTAGCGGTGCGCCCTGTCGGGATCGGTACACTTCTTGACGATAGCCGCGAGTTCGGGGTCGACCTTGATGTCGGCGTTGAGCTCGGAGGTGTCAACGTGGCCCGCCTCCATGACCTGGCTCAGGGTATCGCGGG
>JAFGWW010000257.1 GCA_016936955.1 Planctomycetota bacterium
CGCCCATTACTCGAAAATCATTCCGGCAAAGGTTACGGCCTGCTGCATCTCGGGAGTGGCTGCCTGATGATAGCCGAGCAGCCGCCCGCTTATACCGGAAAGAATCGCGGTTAGAGCGTGAATACATCCGGTTCCGCAGACGTGGCAGCTGTCTTCATGCTTCGCAAGGGCTTTGAGCCCGGCAAGGGCATCGCCGGATGCGACAGCGCGGAGATACTCCCGGTCGGTGCGCTCGACATCTTCGAGAAAATCAGAGGTGATCTCCCGCTCGTCACCGAAGCGCGGTCCCACATGGGCAAGGTCAGCGCTGGCAATAAGCATTATATCCCCATCCCTGCCTTCGAGCACTCTCTTGATGGCAGAGGTAAAGGCGGAGAGTTGCCGGTCATCCGCGCTCTTGCCGCAATCGGCTCCGCCTACTAGAAACTCCTGCATGGAACCGGCCAGCACGGGGATAATTTTTACGTCTTTGCCCCAGATGTGCCGGAGCCAGACGACTTGCAACTCAATTGAATGCTCCGCGCGATGCGCAAAAGCGTCTTCGGTGAAATCGACAACCGGCGAGGTCTGCCCGAGAATACGGTCGACCATATCCTTGTCGCAACGGATAATATCGCCGGGAATCTCGAAATCTTTCTTCAGGATAGAGAAGCGGTTTTTCATCTCATGATGCGCCGTGCCGATAATGATTACCGTCTCCGGCGCTTTGCGGGAAGAAAGCTCTTTATATACCTGAGCATACCCGGCAGCGCCTCGGGGATAATCGATATGCGGTGCAATAACCCCGCGCGGACAAACGCCCCGCGCGTCGCCCTCAAGACGCTCTTCCGGATCAGGGGCGGCGGAGAGCATCTCCTGAATATTTCTGGAGAGCTCTTCCGGATTGTCGCTGTATGCGGAACCGGCGGAGAGGGGCACACGGACAGGCTCGGTCATGAACTCGCGCTTTACCTGCTGGTAATAATCCTCAAACCGGGAACCTTTGAGAAAAAAGCTGGACTCAAGACTTTCAAGTACGTGCTCAATCTCGACAAGTGGAAGCTTCTGCCCGCCGGTTTCCTTCTCGAAGTTTTCCTGTATGCTCAGGATGGAGGTCTTGCCATCAAGCTGGAGTGAGATATACATAACCAGCGGGCTCACCGCCATCTGAGCCGTGGAAAGTCCGGATCGGTCGTGAAGAATAAACATGGTCTCGCCGTTATGTTCGGTAGGGACCGCGTCTATCTCCGGCCTCAGGGCTGGCATTGGCTCCATAGCGAAAACTCCGGCTTATCTCGGGATTATGTCGTAATTATTTTCGATCACTTCCAGCACATCCCAGAAGTTATGGACAAGGTGATCTGGCTGGGTGGCGCCCTCGACCTTGCTGTACTTACCCGAACGACGGCTGAGTATGGTCATCATCCCGATGGAGTTGGGCACGTCCACGTCCACGGTCGGGTTGTCCCCGATATAAACGCATTCCTCCGGAGGAGCGCCGATTTCCTGACAGGCTCTGACATAGATCTTGGGGTTGTGCTTAGAGATGCCGATCGTGTCTGTGATATAAATATACTTGCCGTCCACAATGTGATGAAGCCCAAGGCGGACAATCTTCTCGGCCTGCTTTACGCCAAGCCCGGCGGTTATTATCCCCATCGGCACCCCTGTATCCCTGAGCCGCCTCAGAACATCAAGGGCATCTTCATAAGGGCCGAAATTGCGGAATTTGGTCTGGTGGTAAGCCACCATCCCCGCTGCGACAATAATGATACGACTGCTGTTTGCGTATGCCTTGGATGGCATACGCTGGAGAAGCTTGTCGAAGTGATGCTCGTAATTGGAGCCGAATTCGCTGATAACTTCGCACAGTTCGGCGAGGCATTCCTCTTCATCATATTCCAAACCAGCGTCAATCATGGCCTTGACCGCATTCCTGCGGGCATTCTGGGCGAATTCCGTGGTGCTGTAGACAGTGTCATCAACGTCGAAAAAAATCGCTCTGAGAGGTTTCCTGCTCATTTAAGTCCTCACCAATATCATATGCGAAAAGAGTATTCCCTCTGCGTCTAACCTTATATGACCAAAGCAGTTCGGTCAAGCAAAAAGCCAATTGAACGCCTGCCAAAAGAAACCGCCATCCGTTAGGGATGACGGTCAAAGCTTTAGCCATATTCAAAACGATCTACGCTGCTGCTTCTCCGGAAGCGGAGATTACCGCTCGCGGGTCGACAAATTCACCGTCGACCATAACAATAGGAAGTTGCATGTTCTGCATTGCAAGCTGTGTCATTGCATCGGTGTCAACATTATCACCACGAATAAGTTCCTGCGCGTTGCGCTCTTCATAACCGTTCTCCGCATACGCAGCCTTGACCTTGCCACAAAGGGGGCAATCTTCCTGAGTCCAAAGTATAACCTTAGCCATGTTTTCTCCTTGCCGATCAGTCTTTTGCCTTCTTCAAGGTTTCCGTAACAATATCCCTCACAATATTCCCATCGGCAATTTTTTCGACACATTCCAGTAAAAACCCAAGATATGGTGTGATTTTTCAAAAGAAACACCATATATCGATTGTCGCGTCAGGTAATTTGCCTCCAAAGTCATGCAAGTCAAGAGGTTTGGCGAATATACTTGATACCGGGTGCGCGGGTGGATAAAAATATGGCAATAAGTATTTTCTTCAAACACTGACCGGATCATAAATGAATACCAAAGCAGGAATATCGCTCAAGGGCATGGTAATAACCATCATAAAGTTCGCGGTTGTTATCGGGGCCATGTATTACCTTATATCTTCCGGCAAGCTCAGCCTGTCGGATCTGAAACTCGACCCTGCCAAATGGTACTATGTCGGAATCGCCGCCACGTGTCTGGTGATTGTAGTTCTGTGCAGTTTTATCCGCTACCATATATTGATCAAGACCCTTGATATCGGCCTGCCACTGTCCGACGTATTGCGCATAGGCTTTATCGGGGCATTTTTCAACACCTTCATGCTCGGCAGTCTCGGCGGGGACATGATAAAACTGGCCTACATCCTGAAAGAAACGGGTAAGAAAAGCGAATCTGTCGCCAGCGTCATGTTGGACAGGGTTATCGGCCTTACAGGGTTAATCTCCCTCGGCTGCATTGCCATGCTTATAAGCTGGAATAAGGTTGTTGCAACTCCGGGCCTGCACAATGTAGCCCTCATGGGATTTGCCACCTTCGGACTTGCCGGGGCATGCAGCGCCACCGGGTTTGTGGCCATGACGAAGGGGAGGAAAGCTGGCCTACTGCTTTGGCTTTGTATCACAGCAGCAATGGCAGTAATTTATTTTCGCTATTTCAGCGCGAGCGAGCTTGCACTCCAGCCCGGTGCAGAAGCCCATGCTTTACTATTTGGCAGAACCTTGGCAATCTTGGCAGTCATTGCAATCGCTTCTTTAGCATGTATCGGAGTCATGCCCAGCTGCTTGCCCGGAAGAAGGCTGGAGGGAATCTTCCTGCGCCGCATCCCCTTCGGTGCAAAGTTGATTAATTTCATCCAGAAGCTGCTGGTATTTAAAGACCACTTCCTTCCCTTTGTGGCCTGCTTCCTTATCTCCGCTTTTCTCCAGGGTCTCGGCCTCGTTGGCATGTTTTTCTTGAGCAAAGCTCTGGTTCAGGATACTCCGCCGTCGCTAGAACATATCTTTTTTGCCGGGCCTCCCGCGTTTATCGCCAACGTTGTCCCGGTGCCCGGTGGCGGGTTGGGAGTTGGCGAAGTCGCCCTTGAAGAACTACTACGGCTTTGCCGGGATAACTCTGGACATATTATCACCGGCGGCGCGGCTCTGTTTCTCAGCTACAGGTTTTTGAATATTTCTATCGGCCTTATTGGCCTTCCCTTCTACCTGCGCGGAAAGAAAGAAATCAAGGAAGCGGAAGCTGAATACATGGCCGATATCAACAACGAAGAAAAATAAGAAACGCGCGCCTCCCGCAAAAGGCGCGCGTCAATATCCATAGTTTTGCAATAAACCAGGTAATCCCTGTTTTACTTGTCCGCCTTCTCCCCGAAGTACGGCATCGCCATCAATTCGTCCGTTATCGCCTCTATCTGGGTTTTCATCAGGGACGGTGAATAGAGCGACTTCTCCTTATCGAGTCCGCGGGCGCTCATCAAAGCCTCAATCCCGGCGTTGGCGGCGAAGAGATCATCGAGCGCTTCCTGAACATTGAACCGCCCGGGTGAGGTCGGGTCAGGAGGCCAGCGTGCATCAGACACGTAAGACGCGGTAAGGCGCTTGAGGATTTCCTGCACTTCCTTGTCGGCCGGATCGTCCACATGTATTCCGAGTCGATCGGCAATAGCCTTGAGCCCGGAGAACACGGCATTACAGACAGGGTCAAGTACGCGAGCATAAAGGGTATTTGCCCACGCTTTTGCCGTACCACCATGCCAAGCAATCCCGTTCTCCATGGATTCAACAGCAGGGTTTTCAAGAATTGATTCGCTGTTTGCAATAATCTCGGATGGCGTTGACAGGGTATAACCAAGATCACACGCCATCTGCAGCATCTCTTCAAAACGGCCGACGCTCTCGTCGTGTGGCTCGAAGAATTTCGCCAGACCGAACTGCTTTACATAAAAATAAGCGGTCGTGCCGATATATTCGGCGTCCTCTGCGAAGGGCATGATAAACGAGCCGGTCTGCGCGATGCGGTCTTTCCACTTGGTGAGAATGTCGCGGATCTCCTCTGGCTGGATAGGCTGTTCACGCACACCCTCGGTTGCGCCCATGAGATACCAGAGCATGGGGTTGGCCATCATATCGGAGCGGGAGATCAGCTTGAGCCCGTTCGGGGCGACCGATGGATTGGTGAGAAAGCGGAGCAGCTCCGGCTTATCCTTTATATACTCCTCCACATGACAAAGCTTGCCCTTGTTGCTGTGGCCGCGCACGTCATACTGCAGGCCAGCAGCCTTGCGTATTTCCGGGAAGGAGAGGAAAAAGGAATCCCCGTCCATTACCATGGCCTCAAACCCGGCTTCCTTGTATATTTCCGGGATATAAGATGCCCAGCTGCACTCAGGATTCCAACCCACGGAAGGTGCGACGCCGGTGTGCCGCTCCCACGCTTCGCGACCGGTACGGAGGGAATGGAGGCCGATAACCGGGTCAATGTTGGAAAGCATAATATGGGTATATGGCGAAGCGATGGGCTCGATCTGTCCCGCCTGCACCAGATCCTTGAGCTTTTTCATTACAGCCGGGCGCAATTCAGCAATCGTGTCGACAGTAAAACCGGAAGCCTCGAAAGCAACTTTCCAATCCTTGTCGCGAACCAGATCAAAAAGGCGCTCGTAAGATTTGTCAATCACCCACCCGCGCTGGTCTGGCGCAAGCTGTGAATACTGCAGATTGCCGTGAGGCATGAACACAATTCGTGGTTCCGACATGACTCCCTCCTTGAGTTATAAGCGGACCGGTTGGCGGCCCTTTGGTTTTCTCCCGATCCCCGTTTATTTTCTATTGCATCTGCGGTTCCCCTTTTAACCGCAGGCGATATATAACTTATTCCGGCTTTGGCCCCGCCGACTCCCGCCAGACAAACTCCATATTTATGGTCTCACGCATCGGGCCGTCCTCACACCCCGCGATGCGCTTGTCCAGCATGCCTATCAAAGCTTGAGTAACACCAGCATGCTTGCGATCACCGGTGGCAAGTGGCGGCGACCAGATTTCCCCGATCTTGAACCCATTGAATCCAATTACCGCGACATCGTCGGGAACTGAAATTCCACGCTCCTGCAGTTCTCGCATGATGTACATCGCGCCGGTATCGTTGAAACAGAAGATTGCGTCTATATCCACCGTCTTAGGAAAGGCGCGCTTGAACCCTCGCACGTGGCGGGGGCCGTTGTCTTCTATGCTATCAGGGTAGTCCAGATTGATCAGAATGTTTGAATGCTTCTTTATCCCGTGTCTCCGACATTCTTTCTTGAAAAGGTTAAACTTCGGGGCGTTCGCCTCATGATCAACGCTCAGACACATTGCGGGTTTGCGCCGTCCGGTTTTTGCCAGATACTCCACAATCTCGCAGATAGCGCGGTCGCGGTCATGGACAACAAGGTCACCCTTGAACTCGGGAATATCCTCGCGCGATATCGCCACAACCGCCGGAACCGACGCAAGAAGTGAGGTAAGCTTCTTGTCACGCAACTGGTATGGCGGGCAACGCAGAACCAGGGCGTCCACGTTGCGCGAAAGCATATCCTCCACATGGCGGCAGATAACGTTCACGTCCTCGCTGAACTCGCATTGGTAAACCGTCATCCCGCCCTTC
>JAFGWW010000258.1 GCA_016936955.1 Planctomycetota bacterium
ACCAGTCCGGTGACGGCCGAGGCGGAGGGGGTTATCGAGAGGGCGCGGAGATCGGACATGCAGCCCTTGAAGCCCCTGCGATCTCCCGCCACGATATCGTCAGAGCCGATTATGGCGATGGAGTCGTTATATTCCAGGCTCCCGCATTCCTTCTCGCCCGCCGGGTTGCCGTTGATGTAGAAGGCGGCCTTGTTGCCGTCATAGACTACCGCAACATGTACCCACTCGCCGGCGTTTGCCACTGTATCGCTCTTGACCGTCTTTGCCCGGGTGGGGCTGAAAACTACCGCGCCGGTCTTGTCGAAACCGAAAAGGAAGCCATCGTTGGTCCCGATCCTTTTGGAGATTACGATCGAGTTGTCGGTGAAGGCATCCGCCTTTACCCACACAGCGAAGGTCATGGTGGAGGAGTTCAGGGAGTCGCTGGGCGGAACCATGCCCCAAGTGCTGGTTCCGTCAAACTGGAGCACATATCCGCGCTGGGGGTCTTTCACCCATTTGGGAGAAAACAGGGTGGCGTGGAGGTGGTATGGGGAGATATCGCAGACTTTGGTGCCGGAACTTTCATTCATGGGCATCAGCAGCAGGCGGTAATCTTTCTTCTTCAGAGCTTCCTTTGTGGTGTCGGCCGCGATGGCGTTTGCCGAAAATACCAAAGCCATCATGACTGAGAATATGTATACGTGGATGCCTTGTATATATGGTTTCATCGATTATCTCCAAGAATGTTATTGACCCAACAGAGTATCAATAAAAAATAATAACAGCAAGGGGAGGGGAAGGCAATAGCCGTTCCTGGTAATTGATGCTGATTTTTTGAAAAATCTTGAGTAGACTACCATGCGGCAGGGCTAACGCCTTTTGCCGCAGCCAATAATCGACAGCTGGCCTTGATCCGGCATTACTGGTTATTCCAGTCCATGGTCATCTCTTCGTCCACCTCGGAGATATTGATGTCCCAATATTCGAGGGCGCTTTTGAATTGGTGGCGCATCTGCTTGTGATTGCTTTTCAATACTACGTACAGGATGAGCAGAACCGGCCAGAAGACGGGGACAAGCAGAAAGGGGATGATCAGGCAGCCCATGCTTTTGAGGAGCGACTTGCCCGCGTTAATTTTCTGGAGGGCGCTTTTGAGATAGATGACGCGCTTCCTGCGCTTTTCGCTCTCTTCGTATTCGTCGAGGGTTTCATCGAAGCGAGCCATCTCGCCGATATCGAGAGGGTTTTGCTGTAGACTACTAACGCGTATGGTCATTGGGTCTGCCTTATTATTGATTCCTGCCTTTATGGAAAGCAAAGATACATGTATGCGGGTAGTGTGTCAAAGGTTAATGCTGACGATTGCGGGTAATAAAAAAACGCCCTCGCTGGGAGGGCGTCGTGCAGTACAGCAGGTTTGGTTTTGGGGAAAACTTACTGACTGTTTGAGGTACTTGTGCTCATCGAACCGCCCGGGACGCTTGTTGAGGAGGTTGAGGATGAGGTGTTGGATTCCACCCACGAGGAATCGGTGGATGTCGTGGTGGTGGTGCCGGTTCTGTGGGGCATCTTCACCGACTCTTCCATCTTGTAGCGGTTGAAGGTGTTGACCAGCTCGTGCTTCTCCTGGGTTTCCCCCTTTACATAATTACGGATGTTATCGCTGAATTCCTTTGGCCTGCCGCCTTCGATCTGTTTGTAGCGGGAGTAATCAATGGCTATCTGCTGGCCTTCGTGGGATTCGTCCTGAAAGAAGCCGTGGACCTGCTGGGTGAAGGGGCAGGTGCATCCGCCGAGGGCGAGACCGGCGAAAGCTAGAACTGAAAGACAGAGCGCTTTTTTCATCTGGAGTCCTTTTGGTATATGCTGAAAACCCGGCAAAGTTCATTATAGCATAAACTCTGCAGGGGGTGCAAATCCCGCCGAGCATGGGCAATACTTTTATTATCGGTTACTTGCGTCGTAAACTGGCGATCTTTCAAGGAATCCGTTTTAAGTTGATGTGGGGCGCGGGGCGCGGGATTTTTTAATGCCGGAAATTTTGGGGCAGGCATATTGCGTATTGGGCATAAATGCCTTATTATTCAATCTTTACCTGTCCGGTGGCCGTTGACATGGGATCGGCGCGTTGCCGAAAGCAGACTTTGATTTTTACGTTATTTCGGGTAAGATTGGTAACCTTATTGACCGGTTTACTCGACTACAGATGTTTTTGCATTTTGAGGGATAGTGATGATTGATACCAGGCTGTTTAAGGACGACCCGGAGAAGCTGAAGAATACGTGTCGGCTCAAGCGGGTCAATATTGATATCGACCGTGCGGTGGAGCTTGACGGGCAGAGGCGCGAGCTGATTGTCGAACTCGAAAACCTGCAGGCCGAACGCAACCGCGTCTCGAAAGAGATCGGCACCCGCAAGGCTGCGGGCGAGGACGCGTCGGCCGAGATGGAGGCGATGAAAGAAGTCGGGGCCAAGGTCAAGGAACTCGACGCCAGGCGCATTGAGCTTGAAGAGGAGGTCAATGCGATCGCCCTCGCCATCCCGAACCATCCTGCGGCAGACGTTCCCGAAGGTGACGGCGAGAACGAGAATGTGGAGATCGCGACCTGGGGCGAGAAGCCGAAGTTTGATTTCGCGCCCAAGGCGCACTGGGAGCTTTGCGAAGCCCTCGACATTATCGACTTCCAGCGCGGGGTAAAACTCTCGGGCAGCGGTTTCATCCTCTATAAGGGGCTGGGGGCGAGGCTTGAGCGCGCGCTTTATAATTTTTTCCTCGATCTGCACACCACCGAGCACGGCTATACCGAATGGTTCCCGCCGGTGCTGGTGAACCGCGCGAGCATGATCGGCACGGGGCAGCTTCCGAAGATGGAAGAGGATATGTATTGCACCGACAAGGGGGATGACCTTTTCCTGATCCCCACCGCCGAGGTGCCGATTACAAATATCCACCGCGATGAAATTCTGAACGAGAGCGACCTGCCTCTTTATTACACCGCTTACAGCCCGTGCTTTAGGCGCGAGGCTGGCGCGGCGGGCAAGGACACCCGCGGGCTGCTGCGCGTTCACGAGTTCAACAAGGTGGAGATGGTCAAGTTCTGCGCGCCGGAGACAAGCTACGATGAGCTTGAGAAGCTGCGCGCAAATGTGGCGAAGGTTTTTGAAACCCTCGGCCTGCATTATCGCATCCTTAAACTCTGCACGGGTGACATCAGCTTTGCGGCGGCGAAGTGTTACGACTTCGAGTGCTGGGCGCCGGGGGTGGAGAAGTTTCTCGAATGCAGCTCCTGCTCCAACTTCGAGGACTTCCAGGCGCGCCGCGCGAAGATCCGCTACAAGAGCGCCGACAAGAAGACGAACTTCGTCCATACGCTCAATGCTTCAGGCGTGGCGCTGCCGAGAACGATGGTGGCCCTCCTCGAGACTTACCAGCAGGCCGACGGATCGATCCTGATACCGGAAGTTATCCGTCCCTATATGGGCGGGCTGGAGAAGATAGAGAAGAAGTAAGAAGGTTTTCGCCAAGAGGTTCCATTGTGGAAGGGGGGCCTGTGCACAGTAGCCTTATCCCGCAATATGTTCAGGCAGTGAGA
>JAFGWW010000026.1 GCA_016936955.1 Planctomycetota bacterium
AGCAGACTACCGGCAACGCTTTCGCTTCAACCGGCGAGACAGTCCGCGATGCGGGGCAGAACCTTGCTGTAGCCGTAAACGGCCAGCGCGTGGAGGCCGACGGCCTTACGCTCAAGCTCTCGCAGGATAACGTTACAGGCACCATAACCTTCGACAGCACGGCGGGCGGCGTGGCGCAGGGGGATTATAATCAGGACACGGCGACCGACGCGACCACTGCGCGCAACGCCAGCCTTACAAATATTCAGGGCGGCATGCAGTTCCAGCTCGGCGAGGGCGGCGGGGTTCAGAACCGCAACGTCTTCAGCCTCCAGTCATTCAGCACCTCAAACCTCGGCCGCGTCGAGGTCAACGGCGAGACCCTCTCCCTTGCCGATCTTCGCGCGGGTGGGAAAGCGTCACTGGCCAATGACCCGGTTGCGGCGCTCAAGATTATCGACCAGGCCATCGCCGATGTCTCGGCGGGGCGCGCCCAGATCGGGGCCTATCAGGCAAACACCCTGCAGACCAACGTCAACTCGCTCAGCGTGGCGATCGAGAATGTGACGGCCACGGAGAGCTCGATCCGCGACACGGACGTCGCCAGCGAGGTGACCAACCTCGTCAAGCAGCAGCTTCTTGAAAAGCTCGGCGTCTTCGGCGTGCAGAGCTCGAACATGAACCGCGATAATATAATGAAACTGCTCGGCGGCTGACCCCGCCGGAAGCAGGCCAGTGCAGGGGAGTCCGTCCACGTTTTGCGCGGGCGGATTTTTTTTGTGGCTTGCACGTTACAAGATTTCAACCTTGTCATGCACACCATTTCAAACTACCATATCTTCCAGCAGGGAATCACAATAGATAAACGGATGGGGAGAGATTCAGGGGAAAGTTTTTTTGTGCTGAAGCACTCCGACCGGAGCCCGGCTGGCAACGAAAACGTCGGTGCTGCCGGGTGAAACCACTTGTTATCTGCTTCGCTCAATAAGCTCCATACTCACAGTATTAATCTGTTTTGTGGAGCTAACGATCTCACCAAGTTCATCGATCTTCACAATATGGTAGAACCCCTTCTGTTTGGGAAGCAGGCAATCGCCGTTTACTCTTACATGGACGAAAGTGTACTCTGGAGTTCTTTCAATCTTCTGTACTCTGGCCCAATCACGAACAAGCCACTTGGGTACGTTTAGCTTGTAGGTCTGTTCAACATCCCTCATCGCAATACGTCTTGCAGCAGTTCGCAAGACTCATTCCAGCGCATGCCGTCGTCGTGCAGCTACTGGTTAGATGCTCCGTCTATTTCTTCATACATTTTCACTAGAAGTCTGTCTTCATCAGATCCATGAAAAGCTCTTAGTGCATCACCAACTTGGCCAATTGCTTTCACAAATCCAAATCCGATGAACATCCCGAACATGATTCCAAGTCCAAGGCCAATCCAGGACATGCTTCTGGTTTCATCGAATGAGCTATCGGTGATGTTCATGAATAGTTGGAAAACCGCATAGGTGAGTAGCAAGGCACCAAAGCTCAGCAGAAGTGTTACGATTGAATCACGCTTGCTTCTAGCAAGGCGCTTTCTCGCTTCGTCAATGATTTCCAGTTCTTCGTTTGATAAATTCATATATTGTGCTTGCTGCATCTAACTCTTTATTTTACACAAAATCTCCATTTGCCGATGGATTCGCCATGAAAAGAGATTCTAGCACTGGCCAAGAGGCGGGTCAAGGCTTTTACCTAGTCAGATATTGACTCCATGGAGAGCACCGACTACCATATCATCTGAAATTCGGTGTTATGGAGATTTGTCGATAATCCGGGAGTGTTATTATGGTGGGTGGCACCGACGTTTACGTCGGTGTTCGGCAGCACAAGAAGCCTTTTCTGTGGGCTTAACTCGGTTAGTTTTTGTATGATTGCCTGCTGAAGCGTTTGGCAGTTTGAAAAGCGGTGCGTGGCAAGGAGGAAAGATTTCCTGCAGCTACGCTGCCCCGGCATAAACGTCGGGGCTATCCGTTAGTTCGTACCACTGGAGGCTTTTCTTAAAGTTGCTTCAAACCGAGTTTTTTCAGATACGACTTTATGCTTCAGCCTTTTCCCGCTCATCAGGTCAAAGACTTCCATATAGGCGCCACAGGTTTCTTTGCATTTCACTATGATTTTGTTGGATTTAGATACGTTAATGTTGAATAGATTTAAATAAACATCATAAAGTTCAGGATTGGGGGCTTTGGGTAATCCCTTTAACGTCTGCTGCCAGAGGATTTTTCGTTGAGTCAGGTCAAAGCAGAATATCTTGCCGCCGGATGCATATGGAGGTGCAACCACATAGACAAGATAGCGACCCTCAGCGATACAAAAAGGGGAATCGGAATGGGCATCCAATTCATGTATTGTATTGCTATCTTTCGTGACGATTATTGATGTGCCTTCGTTTGTAACAGGGGGCGGTTTTTTGTAATGAAATAAATAGTCACCGCAATAAACGTTTGCGCAGCTTTCATAGCTGGTCATGCTTTCATCAAAATGCAAACTGCCTTCTGTATCAAAGCAGCTGGGAATTGTCAAGCCAAGCAAGATCACGACTGCAACCGCATATCTATTTTTAATGACAGATGTGTTCATGCCATGCCCTCAGGTATATCTGTATTGCTTGCGAATTTTAATTAATTGCGCCATTTTGATTATGTCGAAGCCAGTCACATAACAATTAAGTCATTCTATTTTATCTTTGGTGAGATAAGATGCATCAATAATGGACTTATGAAAATCCTTAACTTGGGAATTATTGCCCCCGCGATAATATTTCCCCTCAAATTCATATGCCCCCACCATTTCATTTGAATCAAATATAGACAAAGAAAATTTGTTTCTGTTGCTGTTTATTAGCTCCACAAAAAATAGATGCTTCCATTTCATGGGATCAGGGTCTGCCGTGCTGTTTGCAAATAAATCACATAACTTTCTTGTTTGCTCTCTGGTTAAAAGCAATTCTTTGGATTCTAGCCCGTCTCTTTTGATTAATATGGTGGCCGTGTTGATCATATTGTAGCTGGGCAGTGGGCTTTGTTTTCCCTTTCTGTTCTCTGTCGAAGTGCTGACACTATTGAATTTTTCAAACAAAACGAATGTAACTAATCCAATAATAATGATAGCGACAACCGCATATCTATTTTTAATGACAGATGTATTCATGAGTGCCTCATATGAATCGGGGATTGCTATCGAATTTTTATTAATTGCGCCACGCTTCTCATATCTTGCCGTTCCTGATTACTTGCCGCAGTGGGCCAGGGCGTAGATCTCGGCTGCGGTGAGGGAGCGGTCGTAGACGGCGAGGGCGGCGAGGGAGCCGCAGAAGAAATTTCCCATCTCGCCTGATCTGTGCACCGCGCCGACCGTGAAGTCGGAGCCCTTGGGCCCGCCGTTGTGGAGTCCGCCCGCGAGGGGGTAGGGGTTGAGGTGGCCGTTTGCGTCGAGCAGGCCGTTGTGCCAGCTGTATCCGGCTTTGCCATCATAGCTCATCCCGGTTACCGACCATTCCCCGTGCGCGACGGGGGTGGCGCCGGTGCTGCCGTCCATGCAGTATTTGTAGCCGGGGGTCGGGCCGCCGGTGCCGGAGATGTGGCCGAAGACGCGGTCGGACTCTCCCCATACGATGATGTTGAGGAAGAGGCCATACTGGCGGCCGAGGTTGGTTTCGTTCCATTGGCCGGCGATGAATTCGCACTGCGGCCGGGCAGTCTTCTCGCGCTTGATCCACGCCATGAGGGTGAGGTTGCCGTGCTGGCCGTGGATGTCGAGGCGGGGGCATTCGCCGCGCGGCACCGAGAGCCACTCCCCTTCCTTCAGCCTGAGCGCCTTGCCGCCGAAGGAGGCTTCGGGGTCGTCGACGACCTCAAGGGGGCCGGTGCCGGACCTGAGGGTGTAGGGCTCGCCCTGCTCGGCGGTGAACTCGCTGCCCGGGCTATTGAAATTCCAGAAACACACAAGGCCGGGAATATCCTTCGGCGTGGTGGGGATCAGGAAGCTGCGTTCAGGTATGGGCTGCATGGTGTTCTCCCTTTCATTGTCAGGCGGTTTTGCCTTGCCAGTTTAGTTGATTTTATTGTTGCTGTCGAGTGGTGGGCACGCATAAATTTTGGTGCGTTCGTGCTGAGCTTGTCGAAGTACGGACGCGAAAAGCGCGTTCACCCTTCGACAAGCTCAGGGCGAACGGAGCGGAATTGTGGAAATGTCGTGCCTTGGAGGGAGATGCCAGCTCCAGATGTTTTCAATAATCATAATTTTAATTTATTCAGTGTCCAAGGCTTGTTATACTTTGATAGATAGCAATCAAATACAAAACAATTCTTTCTGGTGTTTTTGGGTATTTCCAATTCTGGAATATAAAAAGTCTTCCTGTCTGAATTTACCATACTAATGTCAAATATTTGCTTAAATAATCCCGTCAAAATAGTTGTGTCATGAAGTAGACGAAGAATGCCGAACCTTGTGCAATATAAGGCAATGTTGGCCGCAACGGCATCAATGGCATATTTCAATTTTGCTTCATCGAAGTGCCTATCCCTATTATGCTTTGTTTTGTTATACGAGTCATACCATTTAAGTGATTTTGTAGGGTTAGCACTATTCCATCCGGAGAATGGTTTTGCTGGTTTGAATAGTGAGTAGTGCTTTAACGATACTTCAAATTCTTCAACAAATGTAAATGGTAATGTCTTTACGTAATCTTGAGTTGTAAAGGTGCTTCCGTTTATGGGCTTTTCATTGGCTCTGTTTAGCAATACTCGCCATTGATTTTCAACTTCGGTGGCTGCCAAAATTAACAACTCGCGTATTTTGTGGCTATAACTTTCAAGCCCTTCGGAAGATGGCTCGATGTATAATAGGATTTCATCAAGTTTTTCAATTAATACACGTAATGCCTGTTCTTGAGAGCGCAACTCTGAATTATTTATATTGATACCTTTGTCTGTGTCATCAAAATTATATAATGCAGGGCGCCAAATACCTTCTATTGTGTTTCCCGCTTCTAATTCCATTTCTTCAATATTGGTTGCACCGAAACGGTTTTTTATCCAATCAAAGTGTGTTCCGTTTTTGCCTTCCAAAACTGTAAGGCCATTCGAAATAATGAAAAGTTCCTCTTTGCCATATAGGTGAACGAAATGGGTGTCTGTTTCGTAGCCATATCCATATTTCTGTGATACATGAAGCGTGTCATCGAATCTTGGGATATTTGTTAATGTATTTTCATACGTATACGCTTTCATGAATTCTCCAGGTATTTCAGAATCTTATGCGATACACAGTTACCACCCGGCGTAAACGTCGGTGTGACGCGGGTGCTATGCTTTTCAGATTGCGGGGAAGTGGTCGCTGTCGCGTTCGAAGAGGGTCGGCGAGCCGGAGCGTTTGTCGATCACGAAAGCGCTTCCCTTCTTGCTTTTCGCTTTTTTCTTGAGTTCGGCGGCGACGCTTGCGACCTCGCTGAAGTGGGCGAAGCGGTTTTCCACAAGGGGGATCCCGGCGATGGAGATGGCCATGAGCGGGAAGGAGCGGGTTACGCCCTGGCGGTCCTTGGCCCTGATGCCGCCGCGGTCGCGGTCTTTCTTGTTGTAGAATTCGGGCGCGCCGTCGTCGAAGAGAAGGCACGCGCTCTGGCAGACCTCCTCGGCCTTGTCCATGGGGACGATGATGATGAAGTCGTCGCCGCCCACGTGTCCGACGAAGGAGTCCTTGATGCCGTTTTTCGTGAGCGCGGTTTCAAGGGTGTTTGCGGTGTAGAGGATGGCGCGGTCGCCTTCCTTGATGCCGTAAACGTCGTTGTAGGCCTTGAAGTTGTCGATGTCGGCGTAGAGGACGGTGCACTGCCTGTTGCTTTCGAGGGCGTCCTCTATTTTATTGCAGATCGAGTTGTTGCCCGGGAGCCCGGTCAGGGGCGAGGCGTCGAGGGAGAATTCCTGCATGAGCTTCATGCTCTTGAGCATCTCGTTGAAGCGGGTGGAGAGGGTTTCCAGTTCGTCGCCGGTTTCTATGCGCAGGTTCTGCTCAAGTTCGCCCATGGCGGCGCTCTCGGTGGCGGCGGTGATATCGAGAATGGGGCGCACGATGGCGCTGTCGGCCGCGAGGCCGAGGACGATGGCGAGGAGCGAGATGATGCAGGCGATGATGGCGAGCTGGGTGTAAAGGTTATTGAGCCTGCCGGTCCCGTCAGGGTAGGGGAACCAGCAGCAGAGCCAGCGCCCGGTGGGGTCGCTGTCGAGAGGGACGAAAATAAACATCCCGTCGTTATTCAGATAGGTGCCGCCGCCGACCGCGTCGGGCGGGAAGGAGTCGGGGAAACGATCGATGGCGCCGCTGGGTTTGTGGATCGTGCCGACCTTCTCGCCGGTGGAGATGATGACCGCCACCTGCTCGTCGGCGATGAGGGGGCTGTACTCGTCGCGCCACGGGAGTTCGGCTGGCTTGGAGGGGAGGGCGGGGATGATCTCGGTCTCCTTGAAGTCGCTGCGGATCAGGGTGCGCCACTGGGAGGTGCGGAAGTTGGCCCAGAGGTGGTAGGACTCGATCGACATCTGCTGGAACTGGCGGTTGAAAAAGATGGAGACCATCGCGAGCGCGGCGACGGAGTAGAGGATAATGATTATCGCAAGTTTCGCCCGTAGCCCGATGCCCTTGTCCGTTTTCCCGTTCATCAGGTGTCTTTTCCTTTAAAGATAAGGGTCAGCCTTTGTCATGTAGTTGCAGATGTAATCTTTCGCCGCGTCCTCGAGGCTGGTGAACTCATTCCTGTAACCGGCGGCCCTGAGCTTGTCCATCTTCGCTTCGGTGAAATACTGGTAATGGTCGCGGAGATGCTCCGGCATTTCGATATACTCGATCTGCGGCTCCTTCCCCAGAGCCGCGAAAACCGCCTTTGCCAGATCGTTCCAGCTCCGGGCGTTGCCCGTGCCGAGATTGTAGATTCCGTTGACCTCGGGATTTTCGAGAAGCCACATCATGGTTTCCACGCAATCCTTGACGTAGATGAAGTCGCGCTTGAAGTCGCCGTCGCCGTAATCCGGATTCGCGCTCTTGAAGAGTTTAATCCTGCCGCTCTCCCTGACGCGGTTGAAGGAATGGAAGATTACGCTCGCCATCTCTTCCTTGTGGTATTCGTTGGGGCCGAAGACGTTGAAAAATTTCAGGCTCGCAACCTTATCGGTCAGTTTGTTGCGCAGAAGCCACAGGTCGAAGAGGTGTTTGGAATATCCGTACATGTTTATGGGGCGCAGGGACGGGGTTACCGCGTCGTCGTCGGAGAAGCCGGCTTCGCCGCCGCCGTAAGTTGCGCCGGAGCTTGCGGTGATGAAGCGGATGCCCTTGTCGATGGAGTACTGGGCAAGCTTTACGGTGTAGTGGAAGTTGTTATCCATCAGATAATCGGCGTCGCGCTCCGAGGTGGCGGAGCAGGCGCCCATGTGGATGATGGATTCGATATTGCCCGGCATGCAGTCGGACTCGACCATGGTCAGGAATTCGTCAAGATGGATAAAGTCGACATACTTGCGGCCCACGAGGTTTTTCCACTTCGGGCCGGTGCCGAGGGCGTCCACGATCAGAATATCGTCGATGCCGGCTTCGTTGAGCCGCCATGCCGCCGCGCTGCCGATAAATCCCGCGCCGCCTGTGATTATATGCAAAATGGTTCTCGCTTTTTTGGTAAATCAGTAAAAACCCGTACACTATATTATAGGTGTCGATTTTAACGGCAAAACCTTCTGGCGCAAGCATGAAAAGCTTTGCTTTGCCTTGATGTCGGCGATTGGCTGGTAATTGAGAACGCTCCCTGGAAGCTTTTACAAAAACTTGTTTTATTTATAGTTGAGGGGTATCATGATTCAGGTGATAATTAATATGCAGTAATGACATAAACCTTGAGGAGGTATGTTCTCGATGAACGCTTTTCAGATTTTATCCGGCATCTGTCTCGGCATCGGCCTTAGCGCCGCCTGCGGATTCCGCGTATTTGTGCCCATGTTTATTCTCAGCATCGCCGGCAGGGTTGGCGCGGCGGGCGGGGGCATAGACCTGACTCCGGGGTGGGAATGGATCAGCTCCGTCCCCGCCATAATCACCTTCGGCAGCGCGACGGCTTTTGAAATAGCGGCCTATTATATTCCGTGGCTCGACAACCTGCTCGACAGCATTGCCGCGCCTGCGGCGATTATAGCGGGTATGGTTGCCACAGCTTCGTGCGTGGGCGATGTCCACCCCGTGCTCAAGTGGGGCCTTGCGATCATCGCCGGCGGAGGCGCGGCGGCCATGACCCAGGGGCTGACCACAGTCACGCGCGCCCTTTCAACAACAACCACCGGCGGGGCGGGCAACCCCGTGGTCTCCACCGCCGAGGCGGGGATTTCGATCGGCCTCTCCCTTGTGGCCGTGGTGATTCCCCTCGTGGCGGCGCTGCTGGTGATGGCGCTCTCCTTCTACGCGCTGCGTTTTCTCTACCGCTGGGCTTTCAAGAAAAAGATCGAAAGCGAGAGCGGCGATGGGGGCGTGCCGGGGGTGGCGTAGGGCGTTTTTTCCCTCGGTGGGCAGATGATCACAAACGGACTGATAATGTCAGCGCTGGTTTTGTTGGCTTGTGTCTGCGGGTATGGCGCGATTCGGTTATATCGCTCCCGCATTCAATACATGATAAGTCGTTGGGCGACCGAAAATGGGTATACCGTGCTTGAGGCCAATGCGCACATGTTCCGGCGTGGCCCGTATGCTTGGTTTTCTGTTGGAAGAGGTCAAGTTGTCCTCAAGGCAAGGGTGCGTGACTTTGCAGGTAATGAGAAGGTTTTCTGGCTACTATGTGGTAGCTACTGGTTTGGCTTATTCAGTGATGAGGTCGAGGCCAGAACAGAGTGAATTGCCCGCATGGCCTCGGTTGGTAGAGAGTGGCGAACAATAAACGCGTCTGCATCTTTTGCCGGGGAGGCAAAGCTGTATGAACGGGATCAGTGATAATCTTGATGCCATTTGTGAACCTGTTCCTTCATCACGATCGCTTAATCTGCGGGGGTTAGCAAAGCTCGGTTTGTTCTGTGCGGTTTATATTCCATACATGCTGCTCTTGGTGGCCATACCTGTCTTTCTCTTTCTGGTTTTGAGCGCCTTTTTCGCAGCCCTGACCATCCTTACTTACTCAATTATTTTCCATCCTTTATTTAATGTCGTTCCTGATGCGGTTGATGTTTCAGCGAAAGTATGTTCTTTGCTTGTGACCGGAGGTGCTTTGCTCTATTTGTTGCTTTATAAATACGATAAGACACTGAAACGGGTTTTCCTTGGGCCGGTAATGATGTTCGGCTATTTATGGGGTATTCCGATATTTAATGACGCCGATTATGAACAGACAGAGGAAAGATGAATATGGCGCCGGATGAAGCAGCTAAGAGTGGCATCAAGGATTCCGACAAGCAGAATGTGGCTTATCCTACAACCGTGGTCGATCTTGCGAATCTTGCGCGGGTGCGGGGGGTGCTTGAAGGGGAGGGCAAGCTGCGTGCGGCGCGGGATGAGCTCTTCCGTGCGGCCGAGGGGATGCTTGAAAATCCGATTGTCACGGTGATGGACAAGGAGCTGGTTGCCCCAAGCGGCGACAAGCATGATTATATGAGTTTCGGCCCTTATTGGTGGCCCGATCCGTCGAGCCCGGACGGCCTGCCTTATATCCGGCGCGACGGGGAGGTTAATCCCGAAGCGCTGGGTCCCGGCTCCGACCGCGTGGCGATGGAAGCATTGGGGATGAATACCGAGATGCTGGCGCTTGCGTGGTATTTCAGCGGCGACGGAAGATTCTCGGCGCGTGCCCTTGAGTGGTTGCGGGCGTGGTTGCTTGACGAGGCGACGCGGATGAGCCCGCACCTCGAATACGGGCA
>JAFGWW010000259.1 GCA_016936955.1 Planctomycetota bacterium
GATTCCCGCGCCATCTCCGACCTGCGCGCCCTTCCCCAGTCTTACACAAATAAAGGCGGCGAGTTCTGGCTGGTAGAGGTTCAGGACGCGGTCGTCGGCACTGCCGGCATCCGCCCTTCCGCCACGTCCGGCATGTGGAACCTCGAATGCCTCGCCCTCGTTCCCGCATGGCGCGGCATGGGGCTGGGCAGGATGCTTGCAGAAAAGGCGATCCAGTTCGCCCGCGAAAAAGGGGCAACCGTAATCGCCGTCCGCCTCCACCCCGAGATGAAAGCCGCCCTCTCCCTCTTCGAATCCCTCCGCTTCCACCCCGTAGGCGACTTCGACCCCGAAGAAGCAACCCAGCCCTTCGAGATGCGCAGGCGGTTTTAGGATATTCCCGCGCGATGGGAGTTGCCATGCTGAATATTTGTAAGTGTGGGAAACTCACTAAGCTTGGCTTGGCATTCACGGGTTTTATATTGGTTTATACGTTATCATATCTCGTTATCAGAATTAATTTATATGAGTCACGTAATTATAGATTGGGCCCATGGGGACCTTATAGCAGTATTTCCCTCTGCCCTGATGATTCGTTAAAAGATGCCGTCACATACTACGTTTTTAGGCCTGCATTGTGGTTTGAGAACAATGTTGTCGGGACGGATCTGTTTATTGAAGTAAATGAAATGGAGAGCGTTATCATTATCGTGCTGCTTGGGTAGAGGAACGCGCAATAAAAAACGCAGAAGCTTATTTTGAAACCATTGATGTAAGTAATGAGGATATTGAAACAGAGGAATGATGATTACGTCGTGGCTTGACCACTACGGATAAGTTTCACTTGCGGTGAAAGAAGAGGACTGGTTGGTGTGAAACGCAAACGGATTGCCCTTATCGCCGATGTGCATGCCAATTTCGCTGCACTTGAGGCTGTGCTTGACGATTGTTGTCGCCGCGCAGACCGGATATGCTTTCTGGGGGATGCTGTCGGTTACGGTCCGAATCCGAATGAGTGCATAGACGCGCTTCGGAAATACTGCATGCCGGGATATTGCCTGATGGGTAATCACGATCACGCAACCCTTTACTCGGCGGAGTTTTTCAGCGCTTATGCAAGACAATCCATCGAGTGGGCCCGGACAATATTGACCGATGAAAATATGAACTGGCTGGCGGGGCTGAAGTCGCACTTTGTCAGATTTGGTGCGCTGGCTGTGCACGGTTCGCCGAAAGATTATATTTTTGATTTTGTTCTCGCGAGTGATGCCACCCTCAAAAAGACCCAGAAGCTGGCAGACTACTTCTCGCAGTTTGAATCTTTCTGCTTTAATGCAAATACGCACCAGCCATGCAGTATTTTCGAAATAAAACATAATCAGGAATACGGCGTCTTCGAACCATATGATGGAGGCAGGCATTATCAGATGGATGGACGCAAGGCTATAATTAACGTCGGTAGTGTAGGGCAGCCAAGAGATAGAGACCCTCGAGCCTGCTACGCTATTATTGAAGACATGACTGTGGAGTGGCGTCGCATTGAGTATGATGTCGAGCGTACGGTTGCCGAGATAGAATCGAATCCGGAGATCTCAGATATATGCGGATTGAGACTGCGTGAAGGACGATAAATGCCTGCATGGCAAGTCTGCCTGTCTTTGTGTGCCGCGGTCTTTGGTCTCCTGGCTATTGTTTTTCCGCGTTGCGTCGGGGAAGTTCTTGGCGCGATAAAGAAAGAGCAGGATAAGATTATTCTTCCTGCTGGTAAGAAGCAAAATGACGGCTGGTATAAGGTCAAGAGCCTCTGGTTGGTGAGGATTGCCGGAGCTCTTGTCTTGACCGGTGCCGTGTTGAATATATTAGGTCTGCTTTAGCTGATTTATCTGGTGGCGAACCCCAGCCCCGCAAGTTTTTCTTTAATCCCCACGCCTGCATTCAATAACTCAACTGTCGTATGCTCAAATTCCCTGCGCCTCGGATATTCCTTGCGTAGTTTTGTGAAGTAGGGGCCAGTCTCCGCTTCGGCCATGTCCAGGGCTTTTCGCATGCGGGTGTCGTCTTCCATGATGGGGTAGACAGCGCTGACTGCTTCCTGCATGATTTCTTCGTCGGCCTTGCCCGCGCAGTCGATCTGGATGAAGGGAACCTCCGCTTCGGGGAGGAGGGGGGCGGGGTTCCACTTTTCGCCCGCGCCCAGAGCCTCGACCGCCGCGTGCTGGATCATCCGCGTCCCGGCCACCTTGCCGTCAAAGGAGTAGCCCGCGATGTGGGGCGTGGCGATCAGGGTTTTCGCTAGGGTCTGGTGCGAGATGCTGGGCTCGTGCTCCCATACGTCGAGGAGCGCCGTGCTTATCTGCCCCGATTCGAGGGCGGCAAGGAGGGATGTCTCCTCGACCACCGCGCCGCGCGAGGAGTTCAAAAATACTGCGCCTTTCTTCATCTTCGAGAAGAAAGACTCTCCTGCAAGACGCAACGTCGCGTCCTCTCCATCCTTGGTCAGGGGTACGTGGACGGTCACGAAATCGCTTTGCGCGAGTAGTTCATCAAGGCCGGTGAATTTGTCGTCCCCTTCTTTCCGTGCGCGGGGAGGGTCGTTGAGAATCACTTTCATACCGAGGGCTTCGCCTTTTTTCTGAACCCGTGAGCCAACGTTGCCCACGCCGACGATGCCGAGGGTCTTGCCTGCGAGTGATATATTATCGCGCGTGGCGACGGTGAGGACCGCGGCGGTTACCCATTCGCTCACGCTTGTCGCGTTCGAGCCCGGTGCGCTTGCGAAAGCGATACCAGATTTTTCAAGATAAGTCAGGTCGATATGGTCAACGCCGATGGTGGCGGTGGCGGCGTATTTTACGGAAGAGCCGTCGAGCAGCTCCCCGTTCAC
>JAFGWW010000260.1 GCA_016936955.1 Planctomycetota bacterium
ATGGGGGCGACGAGGATCTGCTCGAGGGCGACGTTGCAGAAATCCATGGGGGTTTTGATCTCGACTCCGCCGATGGTTTTGCCGAAGACGCCGGAGATGTTCGGGAGTACGTAAAAAGCCCCGCCCGGAGTGCGGCAGCTTACCCCTTCGATATCGTTGAGCAGGTCGACGATAAGTTTCTGGCGCTTGGCGAACTCGGCGTGCATCTCCTTTACGCAGTCCTGCGGGCCGGTGAGGGCTTCGAGGGCGGCGGCCTGGGCGATGGAGCAGGCGTTGCTGGTGGCCTGGCTTTGGATGTTGGCCATGGCCTTGATGATTACCTCGTCACCGGCGGCATAGCCGATGCGCCAGCCGGTCATGGCGTAAGTCTTGGAGACACCGTTGACGACGATGGTGTGGGCCTTGCAGTAATCGCTTACAGAGGCGATTGACTTGTGGACCGCATCGCCGTAAACGAGTTTGTCGTAAATTTCGTCGCTGATGCACCAGACGCCCTTCTCCTCAAGAAGCTTGCCGATCTTCTCGATCTCGGCGGGGGGGATGATGCCGCCCGTGGGGTTCGAGGGGCTGTTGAGGATGAGGAGCTTGGTCTTCGGGGTAATCATCTTCGCGAGGTCGTCGGCGGTAAAGGAAAAGCCTGCTTCTTCGGAAGTCTGGAGATAAACGGTGGTGCCGCCCGCGAGGCGTACCATCTCGGGATAGCTTACCCAGTAGGGCGCGGGGAGGATAACCTCGTCGCCTTCCTCGATCAGCGTTTCTATGGCGAGATAGAGGCTGTACTTCGCGCCGGGGCTGACAAGGATATTGTTCGGCACGTACTCGACGCCGATGTCTTCCTTGAACTTGTCGCAAACGGCCTGGCGCAGGGCGGGCATGCCGGGGTTGGGAAGATAACCGTGGAGGCCGTCATCGATGGCTTTTTTGGCCGCTGCGCAGATGTGGGCTGGGGTTTTGAAGTCCGGTTCGCCCGCCGCGAAGCTGACAACATCCTTGCCTTCGGCTTTCAACTGTTTTGCCTTGGCGGTTACTGCCAATGTCATACTCGGTTGGCCGTCTGCGGCGCGCTTGCTAAGTGCGTCCTTGGCGCTCATGTACTCTCCTCCCAATTGAAATGCGAAAAAATGTTCTGACTCGAAAACGGGAACAGCACCTGCAGAAGGGGCTGTCACCTCAGCAAAAACCCGCGCCGTAACGGCCCGGGCAACCTGAAGTCACAGGCCTCAATATTTATCGGATATTCTTCCCCGCGTCAAGGATAAGGTGTGTGAAAATGACGCGAATGTGAGAGATAGGCGCAAAACGGCTGTTTATGTGGAAGCTCATTCCGCCCGTCCTGAGCTTGCCGAAGGGCGGATTATGGCAGCGAGGAAAAGGTTCTGGCTTATTCCTGTATCCACCAGAAATTCGGCGGGCTTTTCTTTACAGCTCCGTCTCTGCGCAGGTTCTGTATCTCTTTTTCGAAGGGATCATTTACTCTGGTGCCGCTCGAGTCAATGATTTTCTGATGCCAGAAGCACCTGACTACAGGGACGCATGGGGCAGTTTTTGTCTTTGGTGCACCGGCACTGTTGTCTACCGTATACCCGGTAGAATCTGGAATTATATTGGTGCCTTGTTCGCAGTTAAGGCTTGCCTCAAATTTTTTAACAGCTCGCCACGTCACAGTACCAGAGCTGTCTGGGTCGAGTTCATATGGATCTGATCCACTGCCATTATACCAGTAGCACTCTTCCATAGTCCATTCATATGAGTAGCTGCATCCCGTGACGTCTGGATTGTAGTTATCACCGACCCTTGTGGTTCGTGCCCGTCCATGGTTGGTTGTTGGGCCAAAATCTTCGATTTCCCACAATTGATCCTGACTGCTTGATATTTCATCAGGCACTGGTCCTTGCTCGCCATCATAGTCATCCAGAGGGCATTCGAATATGCCTGTCTTAGGATCAAAATCCTGTTTCATCTGGCTTAACCAGTACGGATATTCACCATCCTCACCTGCGGCATACATTTCAATTGAGATTCCGAACTGCTTCAGGTTATTTATGCAGCTTGTAATTCTGGCCGCTCTTCGCGCACGTTCGATCGCCGGCAGGAGCAGGCCGGCGAGGATTGCGATGATGGCGATGACCACCAGGAGCTCGACCAGTGTAAAGGCGGAATGGTTGGATGCGACGTTTTTGCGATTCGATATGGCGGATTTATTCATGTACTGTGCTCCGTTGACATCTGGACGTACGCCAATACGGGGGGCGTCGAATGGTTATACGCTTATATCGTCCTTAAAGTTACCATTATTCTAGAATATTCGGGGCGAATTGGCAAAGAAATATGCCGGATAAATGTGCATCCGCCGTGGCAGACGCAAAAATCACGGTTTATACGTAAAAACAACCCGGATAAACATTCGCGCTGCATGGGTGGGGAAGCTGATCGCGAATTATTCGTCAGCTGAATATTTGTCGTAATGCTGCAAATAAATGGCGAGGCTGTCGGTTGTTGCAAGGGCGAGGGCGGTGGTCTGGGCGTTAACCGCCTTTTCCTTATCTCCGTTCGCGTAATAGGCTTCGGCGAGGGTGTCGACAAGAGCGGGCATTCCGGAGGCGAATCCGCCGTCGAGTAAGGGGAGCGGATTTTTAATAACCTCTTTTGCGAGGTCGAGGGCGGTGGCGGGGTCTTTGACCTTCGGGTCGTCCGCGACGGCAAGAAGGTAGGCGCGGGAATTATCGAAGTTGACCTGCAGCCAGTTGAGCATATCCCTCCTGAAGTTAGGATCGGAAAGTTTTTTGCCGTTGCCGTTTTTTTCGAGCAACATGGAAAAGCGCCATGAGGAGATGATGAGTTGGCGCATAATAAAGTCAGCGAATTTGTCTTTGGCCATATTCTTGACGATGCCCTGCATCCGGTCGGTCTCGGCGAGGGCCTCTTCGTAGCGGCCGAGTTCGACAAGGATCTGGCTTTTCGCGTCAGATATCTCGAAGGGGTTGACAGAGTAAATCTCTTCCCGCGGGGTGAGGTAGGCTGCGGCCTTTATCTCGCTCAGGGCCTGTTCATAATTTATGCGCTGTTCGGGCAGCCGGTCGGCGGCGAGGATATAGGTGCGCCCCATGATGAAACGGACAAACGGGTTTTGGGCGACGGCGGCGCGTTGCTTTTCCATGTCGCCGAGGATGGATCTGAACTCGCCCGGCGTGCGTGCCTTCAAGGCAGAGGTGGCGGTCTCCGCGAATTTCTTAACCCGCGCGCGGTGGTCGAGGGTGCCGACCGTATATCCGCATACTCCTGCGACTATCCCCACGCCCACGGCGGCCAGAACGATGAGCGCCCGTCTGGCGTTCGGGTTTCGTCTGGGCTGAATCCCGAGGGATTCCATTACTGCCGGGGGAGTTGAGGGCATACCGTAATCCTTGCTCTGAACATAAAACCGCCCGTCGTCCGGATTGCCGTGAGACGGGCGGTTGGCCTTGCTGTGGATTTACTCGGCGAACTTGAGTCCCAGCTCGCGCATCTGCTTGGCCTCGACGGTTCCCGGGGCTTCGCTCATGGGGCAGATTGCCCTCGCGGTTTTCGGGAAGGCGATTACCTCGCGGATGTTCTCATAGCCGAGCATCATCGCCACAAGGCGGTCGATGCCGGGGGCGATACCCGCGTGGGGAGGGGTGCCGTAGCTGAGGGCTTCGGTGAAGAAGCCGAAGCGTTCTTTCGCCATCTCGTCGGAGATACCGAGAATCTCGAAGACCCGCTTCTGCACCTTGGAGTCGTGGATTCGAACCGAACCGGAGGCGAGCTCCACGCCGTTGAGGACAAGGTCATAGCTGGAAGAGCGGACGCCACCGAGCTTGCTCTCTTTCGTGAGCGGCTCGTTGAGGAAGAGCTCCATGTCGTCTTCGTGAACCGAGGTGAAGGGGTGGTGGCTCGATTCCCAACGGTTCTCGTCGTCGTTCCACTCAAGGAGCGGGAACTCGGTGATCCAGACGAGATTGAATTCGTCCTTGTTGTAAAGCTCGAGGCGCTTGCCGAGGTCGTTGCGGAGGGCCGCAAGGCCGGCATTGACCACCCGCGGCTTGTCGGCGAGGAACATCATGGTGTCGCCGTCCTTCATGCCGAGGCGTTCATTGAGGGCCATGAGCTGCTCGGTGGTGAAGAACTTAACCGGCGCGCCGGAGTGTTCGCCGTTTTCATACTTGATCCACGCGAGGCCCTTGGCGCCGTAAGGCTCGACCAC
>JAFGWW010000261.1 GCA_016936955.1 Planctomycetota bacterium
GGCAGGATTATCAATATCCACCACTCCTTCCTCCCCGCTTTTGTCGGCGCCAAGCCATACCATCAGGCGAAGGAGCGAGGGGTGAAGATCATCGGCGCGACCGCCCACTATGTCACCGCTGATCTCGATCAGGGCCCGATCATCGAGCAGGACGTGGCTCGCACTAGCCACCGTGACAGCGTTCAGGACATGATCCGCAAGGGGCGCGATCTCGAACGTCAGGTTCTGGGCAGGGCAGTAAGGCTTCACCTACAGCGGCGCGTTCTCATCGACCGCAACCGCACGATAGTTTTCCAGTAATCTTCCTCAAGGATGGGAACATGAAGACAAACACAGGCAGAATTGAAAAAGACAGCATGGGTGAAATGCAGGTTCCGATGGATGCCCTTTACGGCGCCCAGACCCGCCGCGCGCAGCTCAACTTCCCCGTGAGCGGATGGGTGATGCCGATCCCCCTCGTCCACTCTCTGGCGCGGATCAAGCACGCCGCCGCGCAGGTCAACTGCGAGCTCGGTAGGCTCGACAAAAAAATAGCCGACTGGATCCGCGATGCCGCAACCTCGGTCATGGACGGCACCCTCGACTCGCAGTTTGTTATCGACGTTTTCCAGACCGGCTCCGGCACCTCCACCAACATGAACGCCAACGAGGTTATCGCCAACCGCGCGATCCAGCTTGCGGGCGGAGTGGTGGGCAGCCGCGATCCCGTCCACCCCAACGACCACGTCAACATGGGGCAGAGCTCCAACGACGTAATCCCTTCCGCCTTCCATGTGGCCGTTGCTGAAGCGGTAAACCGCGACCTGCTTCCGGCCATGAACATTCTTGAAGAAACGCTTTACCGCAAGGCGAAGAAGTTCGACAAGATAGTCAAGATCGGCCGCACCCATCTGCAGGACGCAACCCCGATCCGCCTGGGTCAGGTCTTCAGCGGTTACGCCATGCAGGTTCGCAAGGCAGAACGGCGTATCTCCGAGGCCATGAGCGGAATTTACGAACTCCCCATCGGCGGCACGGCGGTCGGTACCGGGATCAACACCCACCCCGAGTTCGGCGCGCGGGTCTGCGCCGCCCTCGCCCGCGATACGGGCCTTCCCTTCCGCGAGGCGGAGAACCATTTTGAAGCCCACGCCAACCGCGATGCGGCGGTCTTCCTCGCTGCGGGGCTCAAGAGTTTTGCCGTAAGCCTAACCAAAATTGCCAATGACATCCGACTCCTCGGTTCCGGCCCCCGCTGCGGAATCGGCGAGCTCAAGCTCCCAGCCATCCAGCCCGGCAGTTCCATCATGCCCGGCAAGGTCAATCCCGTTATCTGCGAATCGGTGATGCAGGTATGTTCATACGTGGTCGGCGCCGACGCGACTATCAGCTACGCCGCTGCGGTTCTGAGCAACTTCGAGCTTTGCGTCGCAATCCCCGTGATCGCCCGCTCCCTTCTTGAGAGCATCCGGTTGATGAGCAACTCCTGCCGCACCTTCGTCAGCAATTGCCTTGAGGATCTCGAACCGGACGAAGAGGTCTGCTCCGGCCTTATCGAAGAGAGCCTTGCCATGTGCACCAGCCTCGCCCCCTTGATCGGTTACGACAGCGCAGCCGCTATCGCCAAGGAAGCTTACCGCGACGGGTGCACCGTCCGGGAGGTGGCCCTTGCAAAAGGCGTCCTCACCGAAGACGAGCTCGACGCCGCCCTCGATCCGTCCTCGATGACCGAACCCAGCTGATTATAATTGCAGAGACATGTTTGCTTTCAGGAGCCTGCGCAAGCGGGCTCCTGTTTTTTAGCGCCCCTAATTTATTCGCCCATGGATAAATCCTATCGCGCTTCAAGTGCGAAGTCAAAGCTTGTCGAGTGGTGGAAAGTCATCAATACAACTGATTGAGCTTGGGGGAATATTCTGAATGTAGGAGAGATTGTTGCGCAGGTGGAGCAGACCAGGTTTACATCGTCTGCAATTTGTTGGTGGCGTACTTGAGCTTGGCCGCTTCCTCTTCGGTTTTTGACGAGATACCGCGGGTGCAGAGGACGCGTTCGCAGATATAGGCAGCTTCCTTATAGCAGTTGTTCCTCTCAAGGTTGCTGTTGGTGGAGGCGCCCCTTGCATAAAGGTCGTGGGCGCGCTTGAGTTCCGCCTTTGCCTCAGTATCTGTTGTATAGGGGGCGGCATTGGAAGGCGCAACCCACTTTCCGCCGCTGCTGGCGGTGGTTTTCGTGGAGCCGGTTTGGACAGGCTTGTCTTTCCCTGTAAGCATGAAAGCGGCGATGGCAAGAATAAGGCCAACCGCGCCGAGGCTTATTCCGCCGTAAAGAAGAAGCTTGTCCGAGTCGCTCTTTCCGCCCTTGCCGCGACGGTTGCGCCCGGTCTTCTCCGGGGCCGAGGTCGCGCCGATGCGTTCTTTGCCCGACCGTGATGAACGGGACGAAGAACGGCCGGAACTGCGTTCGGATGACTGGGCGGAATTACGGGACGAACTGCGCGACGCCTTCTGCTCAACCTTGCTCTCGCGCTCGCTTCTCGACGAACGCCTTGAAGGACGGCGCGGGCTTTCTTCCCTGGGGGCTTCCTGTGCGGCGGGTCTGCTGCTTCTGGAGGACGAGCGTCTTTCCGGCTCGGCCGCTCGCTCGCTTCTGCGCGAACGCGCCTTCGGTTCTTCTTCGGCCGGGCGTTCCTTGCGGCGCGATCCACGCTCAGAGGAGGATGCGGAAGAACCGCGCTCCGAGGTGCGTGAAAAACCACGAGCCGAATTTTTACCGGATTTTTTCAAGGATGCTCTCTCGGATTTGCCACCACCGACTTCTGATCGTGAAGAGCGTGCAGTTAGTGCAACTTCGCTCTTTCTCTTGCCTGATCTGGTTGAGTTTTTCTCTCGAGGTGCTGGCATACTTTAAAAACTTATCAGATAATAAAATATAGTCAAGGCAAATTTAGGCGATAAAAATAAAATAACTTTCCTTCTGACAGGGCTTTACACGATTCCCCTTGTCAACTTTCGGCGTATCTGTAAATGCTTGCAAGTTATAATAGATAAGGCTTCAGCGCTTCAGCTGCGGCCGGGGTTTCGAGAATGTTTTTCCCTATTCCCATAATCGCCCCCGCCTCGACAGCCGCTTTTTGGGCATAATCGAATCCTGATACAACCATAACATTTGTGCCGGCAAGCTCCGGATCGGCCATGATAGCCTTGACCAGCTTCAGCCCGCCTTCCTCATCGCCGCCGATTACACGATTGGGCATAACCAGCGCATATTCCTCTTTTTTAAGCTCCTGCAAAGCTTTTTCATTGGAATCGACGTTGGAAAAATGTGCCCCAAGCCCTTCCACAACCCGTGCAATACGCGGTGCGTCGAGCCCGCAATGTCCCACTCCCAATACGTTTTTAGACATAACTGTACCCCAATCCTGTTATCAACGCGCTAAAAGGCACTGCTTTTACCGTGCAGTTGGGTAATTGCAATAGCCATACCTGAAATAAGGGATGCTTATGTTTTTGTAAAGTAATATCGTTTAAATCTTAGGCGGTGCTCTATTCAAACCAAAAGGCATGGCCATATTTATCCGTCCTTGACATTAAAAATGGTTTAACTATCATAAACCATGTCAAGGGTAGGGGAGAATAGAGATGCCCACATTAAGAGAAGTCGCCAAGGCGGCTAACGTCAGCACTGTAACCGCAAGCAGTGTGCTCAGCGGTGCAAACCGTGTGCGCGTTTCGCCTGAAACTTCACGCCGCATAATCGATATCGCAAAGACAATGAATTATGTTCCGCGCGCCGCCGCGCGTGGCCTGCGAACCGGGCGCGTGCAGGCCATCGGTTTCATCACCCACCCCCGCATGTACTGGCAGCCCCACTGGCAGGAGATGCTGCGCGGCATCAGCGATCTTTTGTGGGATCGGGGCGAACGTTTGATTCTCAGCCTGCCCAAGACCGAGGACCAGGAAGAAGAGATGATGCGCCAGCTCGCTTTCGGCCATCAGGTCGACGGGCTTATCATTCAGAACGCGGGGAAAGACGAGCAGCGCATAAACCTTCTGCGCGAATCGACCGTGCCTTTCGTCTCCATCGACGGCGATCCCGAGCAGGACAACCATGTGGTCGCTTTCGACATGCTCAAGTTCGGTTCCCTTCTCGCTGCGGATATTCTTAAGGAAGCGGGGGCGGTCGCCCTCCTCAGCGGTAAACCGCAGGTAGCTTCCGAATTCGATTTTATCGAAGGCTGCCGACAGGGCACCGGGGCTGGCGGGAATTATTTCGAGCACTGGAACGGCGCTTTCCTCCCCGACGGAAAATGGCTGGGCGAGATCAGGGCCAAGGCCGGAGCGAAACCTCTCGGCGTGATCCTTACGCGCCACCTTCTTCCCGAACTTCTTGGCATACTCGATTCGAGCGGCCTCCGTTTTGAAACCGATATCAAGCTGATGTACCTCGCCGGTTCGGAAGAGGTTATCCAGCCGCCCAAGGGGATGCGCGTAATCCACCTCGACCACTACACCCTCGGGCGTCAGGCGGCAAAGCTTCTCTTCCGTCTGATCGACGACAAGGAAAACCAGCAGCAACCCGCCCGTAACCTTATTCTTCCCGGCATGGCCGACGAACTTCTCGGGGTTGGCGGTTGATACCTTTCGACATGGCCGCATGCTCCCTCAGCCTCACGGTGGGAGAGGAGCCGAAGTTCGTCGTGGTCACAGGCACGCACCCGCGCCACCTCGCTTTTGCCGACCACGTAATATCAAATCTTCCCGGCCTTGCGGCGTGGATTCAGGTGCGCGATAACCGCGCCCTTGCCCCGCAGACCTTGCGCGAAAAAATCAGATCCTTCTTTACCAGACAGCGCCGCCGTATCCTCACCGACCGCGAAGCCGATTCGCTGCGTCCGGTATACCGCACCGAAGGATTCTTCGCCGCCATCGCCCATTGCCGCCACCACACTCTGGCCAAGAAAAAGTCGATCGCCAGAGCCGAGAAAAAACTGCTCAAGCATCTCCCGTGCTGCGCGCCGGAGAGCGATCTCATTTCCGCAGGCAAAGGCGTCGAATGCATCACGGTTGACGGTCTGGACAATCCCGAAGCGCTCGCCTTGCTTGAGAGAATAAAACCCTTCCTGATTCTCGACTGCAGCCACGCCGATTACTCGTCCACGGTTTTCGAAAAGTCGGAAGGTGCGGCCCTGCGCTTTTCCTCCGGCCGGGTCCCGGATTTTTCGGGCGCGGACGGGATCTGGCAGGCTCTTTACCACCGCCGCATTGACGGCCTCGGCGCGGGCGTTCATTTTGTCAATCAGGACGGCAGCGTCGGCCTCTTCCTGCAGCGCTGCTGCCTCGCCCTCACCGGCAGGGAAACCGCTGGCATGATTTATCTCCGCTCCCTCATGGCAGGAGCCGAACTCATGGTCAAGGCCACGAAAAGCATTCTGAAAAATCCCGGACGCATAACCGCCTACGAACCCCTCCCCGGCAAAGCCTCCACCCCGACCTTCGGCGCCTTCGACCGCCACATGGCCCGCGCCGTCCGCCGCGACCTCGCTTCTGGCGTACTGATGCATGAGCTTGAAAAGCTGCGGGCGTTTTGAAATAGTTTAAAAAGCAGGATTCATATATGGCATGGAAACTGACTGTTTATAATTTGGCTGATAATGCGCGGGAAATGCCATTAAATATAAACACGGTTTCTCGGCAGTCTATTTTTGAATCTTCTGTTCTGGTGAAAGACAAAATCAAAACTTATTTCCCGGATACTATCTGGGCTGACGAAAACCATGGCGCATGCAGCAAACCCGGATTGAAAATCGAAATATCAATTTCCCCTTCGCTAAAATGCCTTGATCTTGATATTGCCGGAACAATTGATCCTCTTTACGATCTGTCCTTGGCGTGTTCGAAAGAGTCGTGGTGCCTTTTCGATCTTTCCAAGGGAAGTTTCATTGATATCCAGTATGTATTGCAATCCCGTAAGTCCATTGATGTGTATGTGGGTTCAGAAAAGAGCGGGGAAGAAAATGAGGACAGGGTCGGCTATATACGCATGGAAAAAGGCATGCTGATTATCCTTGCGGATGGCGCTGGTGGGACAAGTGGTGGTGCCGAAGCGGCGCAATTTGCTGTTGATTCCATTAAAAGCAAGGAATTTAATTATACTGATCTTTATGATCCTTGGCGTTTGTGTGGGATACTGTATGAACTGGATCGTGAAGTAGCCTGCAAGCGTGATCTTGGAGAGTGCACGGGGGTTCTTGCTTATGCGACACAGGACAAGATTTATGGTGCGAGCGTCGGGGATTCTGAAGCGTGGCTTGTTGGTGCTGAAGAAGTAACAAGGCTTACACAGAACCAAAATCGCAAACCGCTGCTTGGTTCAGGAGAAATACGCGCAACGCCTTTCGGTCCGGTTCCTTTTTCGGAGAAATTAATATTAGGGTCGGACGGGCTATTCAAATATGCCAAAGAGTATGCGCTCTTGGATGAGATCAGAAACAGTTCCGTAGAAACCTGCCCTGCACGGCTGATTGATTGCGCCAGAATGAAGTCGGGTAAGCTTCAGGATGACACGACGGTTGTCGTTGCAATCAACTCTTAAATACGATCTCACCCCCGCCCACGCATCCCTACCATATACGCCGCGGTTCTGATCGCTTCCGTGCAGCTTGCTTCGTTTGCCACTCCCTTGCCGGCGATGTTGAAGGCGGTGCCGTGGTCGACCGAGGTGCGGATGATGGGGAGGCCCAGGGTTATGTTTACGCCGCAGTCGAAGGCCACGGTCTTCAGGGGGCCGAGGCCCTGGTCGTGGTACATGGCAACGACGGCGTCGTAGTCGCCTTTCATCGCATAGTGGAAAACCATGTCGGCCGGGAGGGGGCCGATAGCATTTATCTTCTGCCTGCGCAGAACCTTGATCGCCGGAGAGATGGCGGTTTTTTCCTCGAGGCCCATATGCCCGTCCTCGCCTGCGTGCGGGTTGAGGCCGAGGATGGCGATCTTCGGCTCAGTGATTCCGAAAGAGCGTTCCAGTTCTTCGGCAACGACTTTGGTGGTAGAGACGATCCTGTCCTTGCTGATAAGGCGCGGCACGCTTGAGAGGCTTTCGTGAATCGTCACCAGCGCCACGCGCAAGCCTTTCCCCGCGAGCATCATGACAAAATCCGCCGTCCCCGTCTTCTCCGCCAGCAGCTCGGTATGTCCCGGCCACTTCGCGCCCGTGGCTTTCCACGCCGCCTTGCAGATCGGCCCCGTTACCAGCGCGTCGGCCTTGCCGTTCCTGCACATCTCGATTGCGGTTTCAACATAGGCGAGGCTCATGCGCCCGGAGTTTACCGTCCACTTTCCCGGCTGGGGAATCTTGCCGGAGAGGGGTTCGGGTTCGTAAAGGAAAACCCCGCTCCGCGCGGCCGGGGAGGGCGTCTCCGTGAGGCTCCACTTCGCGCCAGTCTTGAGTTTCTTCTCCGCCCGTTGCAGAACCTCGTCGTGCCCGATAATCACAAAGCGCGCGAGCTTGCGCACCTCCGGGTCGGCCATGCTCTTGAGCACGACCTCAGGCCCGATGCCGGCGGGGTCGCCGATGGTGATTGCAATTGACGGAAGTTTAGACATTTCCTACTCCTTGACGGCGATCAGGGACAGACCGATATTCGTGCAGAGTTTTCCGCAGGAAAAAAGACGGACGAGTTTAGCCATGATGCCGATGCCTTTGTACGCCACTCGTGCCTTGAGCGAAGCCCCGGCGTCGCCCGACCAGTCGATATAAGCCTGGCGGAAACCGGCAAAGCCAAGGCTCGCGAGCTGCCGCTTGAGGGTGGGTAGCGAATAATATTGCAGGTGCTGCTCCGGCAGGAAAATGCCGTACTTGCTTATCATGCTCGCGACCTTCTCTTTCGGCATGAGCGAGAGGATGCGGTATTTCGTCTTCACCCACCACGCGTTCGGCGTCTGGACAAAGAGAACGCCGCCGGGCTTGAGATATTTCGCGATCGAGGCAAGCGTATCGCGCGGGGCGGTTAGATGCTCGATCACGTCCCACATGGTGATAAGGTCAAAAGAGTTTTCCTCAAAGCCAGCCTCTTCAATGCTCGGTGCGATAGACCACCGCACGCCGCTCTCCCCCGCGTTTCTCGAGGCCACATTCTCCGCGATGTCGTAAGCCCAAATCTCCATCCCCTTGCGCGCGGCAAAGCCGGGCCAGAGGGCGGTGCCGGAGCCGAAGTCGAGGGCTTTTATATTTTCCTTCGGGAGCAGGGTTGCGAGCTGCGACCAGATCTGCCCGTAACGGTTTTCCCAGACCGCGGCGGGGGTGGAGGTATGTTTCTGCCAGTCCTTCTCCAGCTCGTGGTCGTCGATATATTTGTCCCAATGGTTTGCGGTGTGGTAATACTCGGAGTAGATCTCCATGAGAAGTTTGTCGCTGAGGCGCGGGTTTACATACAGGAGCCCGCAATCGCCGCAGATGCACATCCGCATCTCGCGCTCGACCGCGTAGGGTCGCGGCGAATTGCTTCCGCACAGCGGGCAGTTTACTTCAATCGTTTCGCGCATCTATTTTACACCTTGCCGTGCAGAATGTTTTATACCAGAGCCGTCCGTATCGCTTTCGCCGTTTCTTCGCTTACCACATAGGGCGGGAGCAGGGGCTCGCTCTTCCCGTTCACATTTATCCGGTTGATGGAGACGGCGACGGTGAGGCCGCATTTCGCGCACCTCTCGCAGACGAGTTCGAGGCACGGCCGACCCGTCGCCTTGCTCATCGCCCTGAGCGCGTCGGAGTTCTGGAGCATGAAGGCGCTCATTATTCCCATTATGCCGGTCTCGTCCATGGCGGCCAGATATTTTTCCTGCTCCGTCCGGCGTCCGCACGCGGCGCAGGCGCAGTGGGGCTTGAGGCTGAGGTATCCGCAGAAAGCCGGGAGGCTGACCATGCAGAAAATTTCAAGGGCCCACCTTGCCTTGATCCAGAAAGCAGACGAGTCCGGGATCTTCTCGCCCGCGCTGTCGATA
>JAFGWW010000262.1 GCA_016936955.1 Planctomycetota bacterium
ATTCGCGGAGATTTTTCTTGTCCGTGGTCGAGACCTCGACAAACTGGATGCCGATGCCCTGATCCTCAGGGTCGTCGGATATCCAACGCACGATACCGAGAACGTTTACCCGCGCCCCGCTGCCCTGCAAGTCAAACTCCAACGTAACCACCGTACCAACCGGCAACGGCGAGGGGGTCGAAATGAAAGCGCCGTTCTCGCTGAAATTACTTATGCGCGAAAGAAGCATTATTGCATTCTTCTCGTCGGTCTTGTGTGGGCGGAGTTCAACATCCATATCTCCGCGAAGACGACGGTATTTTCTTCGTGACGGCGGGCCGAGGTCTGCGGTCTTGGCGCGCACCTTGTCGGTCGGACGATACTGGGCCATCTCCTGAAATTTATCGAGAAATGAAGCAAGGCGCGTACTCACATCCTCCATGCTCTCCGGACGCGCTGACGGATCCGGCTGCAGCATAGACTTGATTATGTCGGAAAGATCCTTGGGGATAACCGGGTTGATCTTGTCGGCGTCGGGCGCGGTCACGTCGGTGCCGCCTCTGGCAAGAACGTCGAGGTCGACCAGACGATAAGGAGGCTTGCCGGTAATGGCCCAATACATGACGCCGCCGAGGGCGTACACATCAGCAACCCCGCCGGGTTTCTTGCCCTGAAGTTGCTCGGGAGAGACGTAAATCATGCGCTTCTGCTTGCTCACGCTCTCCGGCAGTCCGGGCTTGAGAAAGGCACGATGGCAGAAATCGGAGATCTGGACAATCTTGTTCGGGCCAACAAAAACATTACCAGGATGAAGGTTGCCATGAATAAGCTCGCGGTTATGGGCGGTGCCGAGTGCGTCGGCGGCGGCGATTCCTATCTGCACCACCTCCTCCGGCGGAATAACGCTGCCGTTGTTTATGATATAATCAAGGCATTGTTCCCGCACGAGCTCCTGCACGATAAAATGCAGGTCACCAGCCGACACCACGTCAAAGATCTGGACAATGTGAGGGTGCACAAGGCTGGAAGCGTCACGCCCCGCTTCGAGAAAATTATATATGCGATCGGCGTCGGCAATAAACTCGCGCTTCAACATCTTCACCGCTATTTTGCGGCGCAGGGCGATCTGCTCGCCCTCATAAACGATGGTTCGCGGCCCCTCACCAATAACGTTATCCATCCTGAAACCGCCAACGATCTGGCCAAGCATGATCTTGGATTCGCCAGCAGTGGGCGCGGTATAGTTTATCTCGCGGCTCGTTTTCTTGGTCGGGGTCGCACCACCGGAGCCAAGCATATTGGGAGACGGGATTGGGGCGCGGTCTATTTTCATGTCGATGCGTTCGCGGCATGCAACGCATTCGAAGCGGGCGATGTCGCCAATCACCTCGACCTGCTGCACGGCTCCGCATTTGGGACAGCTTACAATCATTCGATCCCCTCCGGGGTCAGGATTTATTCAGCATGTGAAGGACCAGGTTGACCTCCTGAAGCGAAAGGTTGGTTATCCTGGCGATCTCCGCCGGGGTTTTCCCTTCTTCGCCAAGAGCCTCGATCCTCGCATGTATTTTCGACACCCACCTCCCGCTCCGCGTCTTTGCCGGTTCAGCTATGCTTGAACAATCGCCGGAACCTGACTCGGCCGCCTCGCGTTCTGGAATATTTTTCTCCGCTTCATTCTCGGTGGCTTTGTCGAGTTCAGACACACTCAACTCGCCCTCGGAGATGCGGATCATGGTCTCAAGCTTACGGCAACGGTCGTCCGCATCCTTTACCAGTTTATTTAGCACCCTGATCTTGGTATCGATCTGCGCGCTGATTTCGCGGCTGGTTTCAAGGAGGTCGACCAGCGCCTGATCCGCCGCGCTGCGCACGGTTCTTATGTCACTCTCCATCTTGCGTATGTCGTCAAGGCGCGGCGCATCCACCTGCTTGCGCTTCCGCACAAGGATCGGCGAGAGCACCGACAAAGCCACAATAATCCCGAGAAGGATCAGGGTTTTGAGATCAAAGCCTCCGCCCCCCGTTTCCGTCACCGCAATAATTATATTCATCAAGATCAGCATCTTACAGAGTTACCGCCTTCAAATCTTTTTAAGCTCGTCACGGGAATAAATAGACCACAGCGAATCTGGAACCCTTGCGCAGCAGGCCTCAAAAATACCCTTAGCCCGTGGAGCGTCACCTTTCGCCATGAGCAGAAGGGCAAGGCTGAAAAGAATCATGCCGTTGCCTGGGGCAAGCTTAGTGGCCGACGCCATGTGCTTTATTGCCTCGTCATACTCCTCGTCCAGCCAGCACAAAGAACCAAGGCGATGGAACAGATTCGGATCCGGCTGCGAGATTGATATCTGCTTTGCAAGACGTTTCTTGACCGCCTCCCGCGTCTGGGGACCGAGGTTTCTCAAACCGGCGGGAGCAAGAGCTGAAGCGTAATCCGGCCCCACGTTCTCCTTGAAAAACGCGAACCGCGCGCCGTCCATGGCGTCGGCCTTGCCGTGGCCGATCCCGGCGACCCACGCCCGGTAATCGGCCTGGAAAGCCTGCTGGTAATTATCTTCGGGAAAGCTCTCCTCGTAGCGTTTCCGCAATGCCCCGCCCTGCTGCAGGCTGTCGATCAGCATATGGTAGTTACCAGCGGCGTTTACCACCGCCCCTTCCGCGCTCTGGGCCGGAACGAGAGGCACCACAAGGCTGTCCCTGTCCCACTCGAAAATACCCCTGCCCTTGAAAGGCGCAATAACAACCACCGACTTCAGGTTAAAATCCCTGTCGCAGGTTTCCGAGAGCGCCAGGCCGTTTGCGGTATCGTCCTTGGTCACTCGCTGACTGACGGAGAGCATTACCGCATTGGTCTTGGTAACCCCGCCGGCAAGACCGCCGATAGGCAACAGGGTGCGCATGAACCGCAGTTCACTGACAAGATAATCCACAGCCGCATCGCGAGCCAGCCTAGAAGCCTCATCACTTTCCTCGGTGGCGTCAGAGACGGCTTTCTCAAGCTTTTCAGCCCTGATTCCGGCTTTGTATTTTTCATACCTCTCGCGCCAGTCAATCGCATAAATTTCATTGAGCATATCGAAAAGCTTGAGCGTGGCCTTGTCGGTTACGCGCGCCATGGCCTTGTCCAGCACCTGTTGGCGGAGCAGAAAGAGGCGGCGGCGGTACTGGAAAAGTTTCTTGTCCGACTTTTCAAGAAGGGCAATATTCGCCCGCTGAAGCTGCTCGTCGAGACCGCCCTTGCGTAGGGAAAAAAGCACGTCCTTGCTGACGCCGGGTAGGCCGTCAAACATCGGGGAAAGCCTCTCGAAAACCTTTATCCTCGCAAGGCGCGCCTTACCTTTTTCCTTCTTTGCGTCCTCGTCGCGTTTTGATACGGCGGCGACAATCTCGGTCAGGCGATAACGGCGGTATCTGTCTTCAAGCCATTCGCTGAGATAGAAATGGTTGGTGTGGCCGGGAAGGTTCAGCTCCCCGATAAGTTTCTGCGGCAGCGACGCGTCCGCGCCCTCCACAAGATCGATGTCGATCAGGCCAAAATCGATGATGAGGCGTTCCTCATCACTGAAGGAAAGCTCGTCCACGTCCGCCGCGACACGATTGGTGACAAGGTCCTCGACAATCTTCCAATACAAACCGTCAAGCTTACCCGCAACACGGGAAAGCTTTCTGGCGAGCTTGGGATCGGCGGCGGACTGCTCACGGAGTTCGAGATACTCCCGCGTCAGCGCCTCCTGCTGCTGCTCGAGCGATAAATCTTCCTGCTCTTCGGCCAAACCTGAAACCTTCTTCAACACGTAAAAACCCGGACGGCTTGTTTCCGCTAAATCAAAACGGCCCGATTAAATAAATATCTAGAAGCCATTCTATCGGCATAATATCATAATAATACAGAGATAGGCAAGCGCGGGCAATGACTGTTTGGCGGATTGAAGAACTAAATTTCAGGAACGTGCTCTTGTGTATATGCAGACAAGGCTGCGCCCGTAACGGCGCTGCCACACAAGGTCAAGGCCGGGCCAGACGGGAGCGGTGTCAGATTCATGCTCAAGGCGGAAAACCAGCCTCCCGTCCTCGGAGAGAAGGGCGGCGCAACTCTCGCTTAC
>JAFGWW010000263.1 GCA_016936955.1 Planctomycetota bacterium
GCAAACCTTTGACAAGCTGCTCTTCGCCGATAGGGGCGACGCAATTTGTGGGCGGGTTCATAATCTTGGTCTGCTCCACCCCTTCCATCAGGTGCTCCACCTCGCCACGGCTGATCCGGGTGGGGTAGGCTCTGGGGCTCAAGCCCGCGTTCTGACAGATCTCTTCGGCCACCTTGGCGGAGACGCGCGAGAATTCGTGCTGCAGAAACCCGGAAAGGTTTTTCGCCTTCGTGTCCTTGAGCATGGCCTGCATAAGGCCGAGCTCGATGCCGTGCGGGTGGGGCTTGATCTCCTTGGTCTGGGGAGGAAGGATATTGATAGAGCGTTCGTAAACCACCCTGTCGTTGTCCGGCATGACATATTCAACCGTCACATGCGGATTGGCGATAGCGGTCTGGCGCAGATATTCGTCGACAGACTGCTTGCCCTTCTGGTATTTACCCTTGAGCTCGATCGAAACTTTGGTGCCGTGATCCTGCTCCCACTCGATTTCGCTCTCGCTGATAATCTCGGGGCGGTTTTTCTTGGTGTCGATCTGAAGCTCGAAAAAGTGGGCGGGCTTGCGCTTGCCGGTGCGGCTGACGATGCAGATCGGCTTGCCGGTGGTGAGCATGCCGTACATCCCGGCGGCGCTGATGCCGATTCCCTGCTGGCCGCGGCTCATCTTGAGGCGGTGGAATTTCGAGCCGTAGAGGAGCTTGGCGAAAATGTTCGGAATCTGCTTCTTAACAATACCGGGGCCGTTGTCCTGCACCGAGATCCGGTACCTGTCCGAGCCGAGGTCGGCGATCTCCACCACGAGATGCGGAAGGATCTCCGCCTCCTCGCAGGCGTCAAGCGAGTTGTCCACCGCTTCCTTGATGGCGGTGAGAAGAGCTTTGCGCGGGTTGTCGAAGCCGAGAAGGTGCCGGTTTTTGGTGAAGAATTCAGAAACGGAAATCTCGCGCTGGCGGCTCGCCATCGACTCGGCCGTCTCCTTCTTTCCCTTTTCCTTTTTCGCCCTTCCCTTTTTCTCAGAATCGGAATAAGACTCCTGCGCCTCCTCCACCTCGCCCGCCTCTTCAATCTCCACCACCTCCGGAGCCTCTTCGGGTTCCGCCTTGGAGAGGAGCAGGTTCAATGTGGTCTGGCCGGAATCCGCTCTGCCTTTGCTCTTGCCGGATCTTCCGGCCGGGCGGACGCGACCGGTCTTTTTCTTTGCCATACTTGTCTGAATCCCGTTAATGCCTGTAGCCCGATATTTCAGGAACCTGCCATGGCAGGTCCCGACAGGCCCTTATAAAATACCATCTCCGTACCCGGAAAACAGGGTTCGCCGAAGATTGTTAATATAAAGTATTATGAGTCACGGCTCAACTTATATCGGATAAGGATATTCATATGGCCCCTAAGTGTCAATCGCTAAACGGGATAGCTTGGCCTGAGCATGAAATATTAGAGGAATTATATAAAAATACGCCTCGCCCATTTTGTTTGCCCGGTTAATTTGCTATATTATTACTGAAACAGACTGGGTGGCCGGAATATGCGGCTGGTCGCATGCCGCCCTTAACTGTTTTACTGATAAATATTTACAGCGCTTCTTGAGGAGACAACCTGAATGGACATTAATATTAAAAAAGCGCAAACAAACGCTGAGGTGGAGATTCTCGAATTTTCCGGACGTCTCGATTCCTACACGATTGAGGATCTCAAGTCCCAGCTTACCAGCCTTCTGAATATTGGTTCTGTCTGTCTTGTCTGCGATTTTGGCAAGGTGGAGTTCATAACTGGCGCGGCTCTAAAGGTTTTCCATCAGGCAACCGAGACGGCGCAGAGCCGCGGTGGCGACGTTCGTTTCTGCGGGGTGGAGGGTGCGGTGGAGAAAGCCCTCGAAATCGCGGGTTTTGATAAAGTCTGCAAGATTTACTCGAGCCAGGCCAAGGCGGTTGCCGCTTTCCGCTTGTCCGAGGCCATGGACGACACGATGATCCTGCGCAAATCGGACAACTCCGTCCCTACTTCCAAAGAGGATACCATGGCTTATATGAAGACCATGAACCTCGACGAGACGATAGATGTCGAAGCGCTTATGCGTAAGCAGAAAGAGAAGATGGGCGAGAATTCCGGCGCGGGCGCCACAAATATCGATGGCATCGGCAACGCGCAGACCCTTGTTGAAGACACAGGCCTCGACCTCAACGAGCTCCGCAGAAAGCAGGAAAAAGCCCGCCGCGAAAGCTCGCGCGAAGATCCGGGCAACATGGCTACCTTTATTGAAGGCGCACCGGAACCGGAAGAAAAACCGTAGCTACAGGGCAGTAGCAATACCGGTTATTTATTATACAACCCCGCTCATCCTGAGCTTGTCGAAGGATGGACGGTGTGCTGCATTTTCCATTCGTACTTCGACACGCTCAGCATGAACGTAAAATGAAAAGGGCAAGCTTTCATTTTCATCTCCGGGAAAGAGAGGTTTATCATGAAAAAGCTCCTGTTACTTATCATCATCGCCGTTCTCGGTTTCGGCGCTTATGTCATGTACATGCGTCCCCTGCCCGTCAAATGGGAAGGCTCGGTCATCCCCGTGCCCCATTGCCCCTATTGTGATGCAACCCTGACCAACCCGCTCTCCAACGAATGCCCCGAATGCGGCAAGGAGGTTCTCTGGGAAGGTAAGGAAAAACTCAAACAGGATCTGGACGATGCGGGCAAGGCGATAAAGAAAAGCGCCGAAGATGCGAGCGAGACCGTCAAGAAAGAGGTGGACAAGCTCCGTGAGTAAAACGGGGTCAAAGTAAATGGTGAGGAAAGAAACTAATGAGCGATTATTTTTCTGATTTGCGAAGAGTAGAAGATGAATTTATCAAAAAGGTTGCCGAGTTGCAGAAAGAGTACAACATTGGCGATATTACTCACCAGATAGTAATTCTTTCCCCAGCCGCCATAGCAACATGTAAAGAAAAAGGTGTGAAAGCAAACTCTTCCATCTTTGGTTTGATAAAAACCGTTCTGCCATATTCCGAAGCGAATGAGACGTGCATAAATGCTGGCGGAAGACTGGCTGTTATTGCCGAAGAGAACTTACTTGCGGAAATATCGTCAAAGCTTCTTGAGTCGGATGAATACTCTTCAGCTTGGGTAGCCGACGCACTGGGTTCATCACCTGCCACAATATCGGGAACAAAGAGAATAGAACACCCTGACCCGATTGAAGCCAGATGGTTTATATGTGAATGGCTTGAGGCGTAAATTTTTACCGGCTCTCCATTTTTTATATGATAATGAGCCAAGGTCAAGAAGCTTTGAATCCCTCTCCCCGCCGGTACTCCGTAGGCGTACAGCCGGTGATTTTCGAGAACTGGCGGCTGAAAAAGTAGACATCACGATAACCCAAAATCTCGGCCACGCGCCCGACCGGGTGGCTTGAGCTGCGAAGCAATGCCTGCGCTTTCATAACACGGGCTCGGATAATATATCCATTAGGGCTCTGCCCCATCATCTCCTTGAACTTTCTCGCAAAGTGATGGCGTGAGCAGAAAACCTCTCCGGCGATTTTTTCCACCCGCCATTCTTGTTCCGGATGTTTCAGAATCTCCCGCGCCAGAACATGGATGCGCCGTTCGAGTTCGCTTGTGACGGCGCCAAGTTTGTCTCTCTCTCTCTGCCTTTCCCGTTCATAAAGAATGGTTCCGAGCCAGAGCGCGGTCCCCTCCCCGTCTTCCCGCCGCCAGCTTTCGTGCATCCTCTCCAGCATTCCGGCACAGAAAGCCAGCGAATCAAAGCGATGGTGAAAGACGGGCAGCGCCGATGCTTCTGGATGTAACACCCGACCGCCTTTGCCCAGATAATCAAAATGGGCGGCGATGACGTAAAGCGGTTTGCGCGGGTTGTGCGTTCCGAGATACCCTTCCCCACGGTGCAGCAGAAACGAGTCCCCCGCCTCCAACCGGTACTCGCCCGAAGAAGTTTCAAGCTTTCCCTCGCCGTCGAGAACGACCCACAGGTCGAGGTCGCGCAGGAGATTACGGCGTGTGTCCCAGCGCCAGTCGGCGCTGCAATATTCCTGTACCACAGTATTGACGCGGAGTGCGGGCAATTCCATCTTCATATCACAATAATACAAAACAAAGGCATATGCGTCCATTGTTAATCAGGCATTGCGGTGTATTTTACAGGTGCCGAGGAGAAAACTTTTTTAGTAAAACAGGAAGGAGCACGGATAATGCAACTGACAGCCAAAGTATACAAAATCCGCACACCCGTAAAGCCGAACGAGATCCTGCGCGACGAGTGGCTCGCTTACATGACTTTCGGCCACGTGGAACGCCCCTTCTTTGTCGAGCTTTTCGGCCCCCTCATCGGCCTCGAAGACGAGTGGCGCGCCCAAGGAGCGAGTGCGCAGGAATCAAGCCTTGAAGCTTTCGGCTTTCATTATCTGCGCAGGCATCATGTGCAGGTGAGTACGGGGATGCTGGGCGGGTTGCCGGAGAGGATGATCGAGGAGCCAGACGATTATCTGATCAGGCAGGATCGCTACGGCCGGCGCATCAAGCTCTGCAAAGGCAAGGCGACGATCCCACTCCCCCTTGATTATCCGGTTAGCGATATGGACTCATGGCTGCGCCTCAAGCCTTATTATGAATTTTCGGAAAAGCGTTTTGCCGAGGGTTGGCTTGAGAGAGCGAAAGCAGCGCGGGATGACGGCGCGCTGATCTGCGTCGGCATTCCCGGAGGTTTTGACGAAGTGCGTCAGCTTCTCGGCGAGGAGGAGCTCTGCATCGCCTATTACGAACAGCCAGAACTCATCCACGACATTCTCGAAACCATCGGTTCCACCGCCGAGCAGGTGCTGGACCGGGTTTCGCGCGAGGTCGGGGTTGACCACCTTTCGGTTCACGAAGACATGGCGGGCAAGAGCGGTTCGCTGGTGGGGCCGAACGTAATCTCGGAATTTATCGCGCCTTATTATCTGCGCGTCTGGAACATGCTCAGAAGCCGGGGCGCGAAAATTTTCCAGCAGGATTCCGACGGCAACATGGACGCTGTGATCCCCGCTTTTCTTGAGGCCGGGCTCAACTGCATGTTCCCCATGGAGCCAGCGGCGGGAATGGATATCGTCAAGGTCAGAAATCTTTACGGCAACAAGCTCGCCCTCATGGGCGGTATCGACAAACACGTCCTGCGCCAGAGCAAGGAAGCCATACGGAAAGAACTCGAATACAAACTCCAGCCCTCAATGCGCAAGGGCGGCGCCGTCTTCGGTCTCGACCACCGCATCCCCAACGGCACGCCGCTGGAGAACTACCGCTATTATGTAAAAACCGCGCGGGTGATCCTCGGCCTTGACCCCACCCCGGCAGCGGGCTGGATGCGCATGGCTTTCTGAATGACAGTATAGTCATTAAGAGCTTCTAAAATAACGATTTCTTTTGCCCCAGCTCTTCGTCGTCAGATTTTTGAAAATGCTCATGTATCCAGCATACACTGCGCTTTTCAAAAATCCTTACTCCTCTATCTGAAGCAAAATCAGAGGTTCTTTTAGAAGCTCTAATTATACATAGATGAGAGCGGCAAAACTGGCCGGGTAACCGCAATGGTTGTCCGGCTTTTCATATTGAGTTGAAGGCCGGTCAATATCCTTGCGGAGATCCGGATTATGGGCTAGTATTACTCTTGCTGACTATTCGCTAAAGGAGGCTTTGATGGGAAAGAGTTTCTTGTTAACCATTTCCGCATGCCTGTGTTTTCTCTGCTCTTCCTCTGCCTTACCGGGCGAAGAAAAGCCGGCCCTGAAAAGGGTTTTCATCCTTCACAGTTACGAAGCCGAACATGTCTGCGGCAAGCCCCAGCATGACGGGGTTGTGAAAGCTCTGGAGGAGGAAGGTTTCAAGGACGGCGAGCAGATTGTTATTGATGCCTATCACATGGACACCAAACGCAAGAACAACACCCCTGAGCTTATCAACAAGGAAGCGGAGATCGCGATAAAGAAAATCGAAGCGTTCAAACCCGACATTCTGGTAACACTCGACGATAACGCTTTCCGCACCGTCGCCTTGAAGCTGAAGAGCCCGATACCAACCGTTTTCTGTGGTCTTAACGGGCAGCCCGAGATGTATAATAAGACTTACAAGTTCATGGATACCCGGGAAAAACCGGGGGGACATATTACCGGCGTCTACGAGAAGCTTCATTACGTCGACGCTCTGCGTGTGCATAAGAATATCTTTCCGGGACTGAAAAAGACGCGCGCTTTCGTTGACGAATCGCCTACCGGAAAAGCAATTCATACCCAGATGATTCTGGAAATAAACAACGAAGGAAAGAAGGTTCCCTGCAAGAGTGAAATCGTGGTCGTGAAAAGCTGGGAGGAGTACCAGAATAAAATTCTGGAGACCAGCCTTGACGATGAAATAGGCCTTATCTATCCGGCCGCCCTTCTGCTCAAGGACAAGGACGGGAAAACCTACACCGCCCCCCAGATATTCAAGTGGACGGTCGAGCACTCTACCAAACCGGAGATTGCCCTCAATTATGCTTTCGCCAAGCTCGGGCTCTTCGGTGGCGCGGCGGTGGATTTTTTCGCCATGGGGAAACAGGCCGGTAAAATTGCGGCCCGGATTCTCAAGGGCGAAAAACCCGGCGACATTTCCATTGAAGAAGCTAAACGCTACGCCCTCGCCTTCAATCTTAAAAGGGTGAGACAACTGGGGCTTGAGATCCCGCAGGATATTCTTCTCGCGGCGGATAATATCTACTAGGATAAACGTCTATGACAGTCGTCTCTACGGGAAAGTTTTCCCGTTTTCTGGGTTTTACGCTGGTAGGTTTCATGGTGGTTGCCTTGGTGATCGCCGTTTCCGTTCTTTACGACACGGTTAATGTGGCCATGACCCGCGAGTTCCAGAACCAGCTCCTCGCCGACCAGAGCGAGGTAAGCGTTATTTTGAGCGAACGGATCAACGAGGTCGAGTCCCGCCTGAAAGAGATGAGCTTCAACAATCTCATCCGGGTCAATCTCATGCTCGAGATGGAAGACCCGCTCAAGGATTTTCTCGCAAACCATTATCCATATGAAGAAGGTGCGCGTTATTTTGTCCGTGATGATTCCGGTAAGGTAATTTCCGGCAAGCCGATCCCGTCTATAGAAAAAATTGTAGAGGTAATGGACAAGGGCCTGGAAGATGATAATGGCGAGAGGCAGTTATACCGGATAGATAACCATGATTATTATATCTTTACCGCCCCTTTGCGCAGGCAGGCAGACAATCTGGGAACGGCGGTAGCGATTTATAACCTTGCGGAAGACGTGAAATTCTGGAACCGTTTTTATACAAACCGGCAGGCCGATCTTATCATGACTGACGGGAAATTAATGGTGAACCTTTTTGATCACCAACGCTTCCCTGTGCCCGAACCGGTTTCGGAATGGATCAAGGCCGGCGCAAACGGTTCCTATGAAGATAAGTTTTCCCAGCATTTCATCATGCAGCTGAAATCATACCCGAACCTTTTCTATTCCGTCTCGACCGCGCCTTTCTATGCCAAGAAGGCCGATCTTGTCGAGCGCCTGGTTGTGATGTCAGCGGTTATTCTTCTCCTCTCGATTTTCGTTTCCCTGTACATTGCCAGGAAGGTAAGCCAGCCGCTGGATGATATGGCCAATCAGGCGGCGATCATCGCTTCAAAACCTGACAACAGCTCACTCAACATCAGCGGCATCAAGCATGAGGAATTCCGCAAACTTGCCGAAGCGTTCAACAATGTACTTTTCAGCCTGCGCGAAACCGAGAGCCGTTTCCGCATCATGCTCAATGATATACCAAGCATTGCCGTGCAGGGTCTGTCCCAGGAAGGAACCATCAATTACTGGAACAAAGCGAGCGAAAACCTCTGCGGTTACAGCGCGGAGGAAGCCCTCGGCAAAAACATGTTCGAGCTGGTGGCCATGCCCGACCACAGGGAAAGGGCCAAGATCTTTGTGTGGAACATATGTGAGTCCGGGATAATCCCCGAGCCCATCGAGGCGGACTTCCTCACCAAAGACGGCACTGCCATACCGGTTCTGATTAACCATATGCTGGTGACTGTGCCTAACCGTCCCCCCCAGGTTTATGTCTTTGCCGTCGATCTGCGCGGGCGCAAGCAGCTTGAGGCGGAGCTGCTTCACTCAGAAAAGATGCAGGCTATCGGCCAGCTTGCCGGAGGTATCGCCCATGACTTCAACAACCAGCTCGGTTCGATCATGGGCTTTGCCGACCTAATACGTGATCAGCTGAAAGTCAAAGAGCTGGAACTTTACGAATATGCCGATATGGTGGTGCAGGCTTCGGCCCGAGCCTCCGAACTTACGCGGCAGCTCCTGGCTTTCGCCCGTAAGGGTAAATACCGCTCCGAGCCGGTAAACATACATCGCATGATCGGCGAAGTTATCTCCCTGCTTGATCACACCATCGACAAGCGGATCAAACTCCGGCAGCATCTCGATGCGAACCCGCCCATGGTTATCGGCGATCCCATACAGCTACAGAATGCGCTGCTTAATCTTGGCATCAATGCCCGCGACGCGATGGAAGGCGGAGGCAGCCTAACTTTCGAAACCACCAACGTAACGATAAGCCCCAAGTTTGAAACCGATAGCGAGGGAAAGCTTAGCCCGGGCGAATACATCAAGATCAAGGTCATTGACACCGGCATGGGAATGAGCGAAGAGGTTAAGCGCAGGGCTTTCGAACCTTTCTTCACCACCAAGGAAAGCGGCAAGGGAACCGGCATGGGGCTGGCTGCGGTTTATGGTACAGTAAGGAACCACCACGGTATCATCAATATCACAAGCACCCCCGGCAAGGGCACGACCATGGAAATATACCTCCCCATTTCCGATGCCAGGGAGATGGAGGAGAAAAAGGCCGTAGGGGTTATTCCCATGGCGCAGAATAACGAAACCATTCTCGTTGTGGATGACGACGATGCGGTGCGCAGGATGGCTTGTGAAATTCTCAAAAGCCTGAAATATAAAGTTATCCCCTGCGAGAACGGAATCAGGGGCGTGGAGGAGTTCGCCGCCAATAAGGATATTATCAGCTGTGTCCTTCTCGATCTGGTGATGCCGGAGATGAGCGGCCGCGAAGCTTTTTATAAAATCCAGGAGATTGACCCCGAAGTGCGCGTCATCATTGCCTCCGGCTACAGCCTTGACGCCGAAAACCGCCAGCTTCTAGAGCGTGGAGCCGTCGCTTTCCTCTCCAAACCGTTCCAGATAACCGATATGGCTTTCACCATGGCAAAGGCCATAAAGAAATAGAATACGGGAACGGTTTAACCGCAAAAACCCGAGGCCGTCCGTCAAAGACGGCCTTTTCTCATGTCAGAACCTAGATAAAAGCAGCGCAATATTACGGCGATAATATTATTGATAACAATCATTTATGGCTTTTTTGCCGCTGTTTGTAACATTAATCATGCAACATTTCTTATGCCGTGGCGGGTGTGATTCTTTTCATACTTGACATAATTCGGTACAGCAATAATATGTATATCCTTCCTGCGTTGACGGATGGCTTTTTGAGCCACCCGTGGTTTTATTTTGTGGCCCTCATACAGGCTGCCGCGAAAAAACTGCACAATCGGTTTAATAACAAATACTTATATATGGAAGGAGTTTTTTATGACTGCCCAGGTAACCAACGGCGTTGATCCCGTTCTTGCGCAGAAAATTGCGAATACGATTCGCTTTCTCTCTGCCGACGGTGTTCAGGCCGCCAATTCAGGCCACCCCGGACTGCCCATGGGCTGCGCCGATATCGCAACCGTATTGTTGAGCCGCGTATTGCGTATCGACCCCGCAGACGAGAAATGGAGCAACCGCGACCGCTTTGTCCTCTCCGCTGGTCACGGTTCAATGTTGCTTTATTCCATGCTTTATCTTGCCGGTTTCCTCACCCTTGAAGATCTGAAGAATTTCCGTCAGGTCGGCAGCCGCACCCCCGGCCACCCCGAATACGGCGACACCCCCGGCGTCGACATGACCGCGGGTCCTCTTGGCGCGGGTTTCTCCTCCGCTGTTGGCATGGCCATTGCCGAACGCACCATGGCCGACATGTATAACACGCCCAAGTTTGACGTAGTCGACCACTTCACCTACGTCCTCATGGGTGACGGTTGCCACATGGAAGGCGTAACCCAGGAAGCCGCGAGCCTTGCGGGCCACCTCAAGCTTGGCCGCCTCATCGCCATCTACGACGACAACGAAATCAGCATTGAAGGTTCGACCGAACTTGCCTTTACCGAAAACGTGAACGCCCGTTATGAAGCGCTTGGTTGGCACGTGCAGGATATCGACGGCCACGACCACGAAGCTATCGCCAATGCGATTGCCGAAGCGCAGAAAGTCTGGAACAAGCCGAGCCTGATCGTGGCCCACACCAAGATCGGCCGCGGCGCCCCCCATGCCGAAGGCACCCACGAATGCCACGGCGCGCCCCTTGGCGAGGAAGAGCTTGCCGCAGCCAAGGCGAACATGAACTGGCCCAACGAAAAGTTCTACGTTCCCCAGGAGGTGCTCGACTGGGCGGAAAGCCGCCGCGCCGAGTGGAAGAAAGGCCGTGCGAAGTGGAACGGCATTTATGATGAATACTCCTCTTCCCACAAGACCATCGCGAAGGAATTCGACCGCGTGGTCAAGGGCGAGCTTCCGAAGATGTGGAAACAGGCTACGCCGAACTTCCCCGCCGGAACCAAGATGGCGACCCGCGTTGCGGGCGGCAAGGTCATGAACGCTTTCGCCGAGGTTATTCCCGAACTTATCGGTGGTTCGGCTGACCTCGCCCCCAGCACCAAGACCGAACTCAAGACCGGCGAGTATCCCGGCTTTATCGCCCCTGGAAATTATCTGGGCCGCAACATCCACTTTGGCGTCCGTGAACATGCCATGGGCGGGATCATGAACGGTATCGCCCTCCACGGCGGCTTCGTTCCCTTCGGCTCCACCTTCATGGTCTTCGCCGATTACATGCGCCCGCCGGTAAGGCTTGCGGCAATCATGAACATCCAGTCCATCTTTGTCTGGACCCACGATTCGATTTTCGTCGGCGAGGATGGCCCGACCCACCAGCCGATCGAACATCTCGCGTCGCTGCGCTGCATTCCGAGGCTCGACACTTTCCGTCCCTGCGACGCGAACGAGACGGCTTA
>JAFGWW010000264.1 GCA_016936955.1 Planctomycetota bacterium
AGCCCGCGGTTGTTGTATTTTTTTGCGATAGAAACCACGAGGCGGAGGTTGCTGCGGATCATTTTTTCCCGCGCTTCTCCGTCGCCTTCGGCAATCCTGTTGGCGAGATCTTTCTCTTCGCCCTCGGTGAGGAGAGGGAATTCGCTGATCTCGCGCAAGTATAGTTCAATATCGCTGTCGCTCATGCGGAACCTCTTGGATGTCCGAATCGTCAATCAGTAATACAAATTAATTGAACAGGGCTGATTTCTCTATCGTAAAGAGAGTATCCAGGCGTAACATTTTAGCAAGACAAAAAACTCACATTAAATAAGCATTCTCGTCATTTTTGCGATTTCCTGCCGCTGCCGGGCGGGCGGGGGAGAAACGGGCGGTGTTGCTTTGTTGTTCGCTTTAGGATAAAATCATGGGATGTCATATTGACGGAGAATTGCATGAAAATATATCTGGCGGCCCCGCTCTTTTCGCAGGTGCAGCGCTCCTGGAACCGGCGCCTTTCGCAGGCGGTGGAGGAACTGCTCCCGAGGGTCAGCTTTGTCCTGCCTCAGGATTTCCGCACCGAAGGAAAATTCAACGACCCCAAGCATTATTCGCTCCTCTTCCGCAAGTGCCTCGGCGAGATGTCTAAGTGCGACGTGGTTCTGGCCGTGCTTGACGGCTCAGACGCCGACAGCGGGGTGTCTTTCGAGATGGGCGTGGCTTACTCGGTGAATAAGCCTATCGTCGGCCTCCGCACGGATTATCGCCCCGGAGCTGAGCACGGGGTCAATATCATGGTGGCGGGGGGGTGCACATACATGATCCGTGAGTTTTCTTTTCAGGAAGACCTTGCCCTCATCGCGAAAGCCGTGGCAAGAAGATTGAAGAAAATAATGGACGACATGGCGCGGAATAAATAATTTCAGTCGAGAGTTGATCTGCCGGTCCTGACAGGTTAATATGTGAGGCAAGGGATTGTACGGGCAGTGAATTATGAATGACAATATCAATAAGAAATCGTCGGACGAGCTCTCCCATGAGGAACTGCTCTCTCTGGATAAAGACGAGCTTGTAGATCGCTGTATGGGGTTGCAGCGGGCTTATACCTCCCTGTATAACGCGGTTACCCTGTATAAACGCCAGCTTGCGGCCGTGCGGGACCATACGCTCAAGAGCGGCCAGATCGCCGACCTTTCCCGCAAGGTGAATATCTCCGACATAAACATCATCGCCGACGTCACGGTGCGCGACCTCTCCAATTTTTTCGGGGCAAATTTCGGTGCTCTTTTCCTCTATGATAACGACACGAAATTCCTGAGCCTTAATCGCGCCTATCCAGAGATCAGCGAGCACCCTGTTCTGCACCTTGAAAACGACTCGGACGTGATGATTGTCGATATCCTGCGCACCTCGCGCGAGCCGGTGGTGCTTGAGAGCCCGTCATCCTACGAGAAACTTTGCGGCAAGGATTTCCGCTCCCTCCCGATTGACGCCAATATGCTGGAAGGAGGCATGGTCTGCCCGCTGGTGGTAAGCATTCAGGATAACGACAAGATGCTTATCGGCCTTGCCGTTTTCGGCGACAAGCCCGGCGGCTTCAGCCGCAGCGACGCCGAGATAGCGACCATGATGTCCGAGATGATCGCAACCGCCGTAAGCACCTCGCGCCTGATCGAGCAGATGAGCCTACTGGCCGAGACCGACGGACTTACCGGCCTTTACAACCACCGCCATTTCCAGCAGGAGCTCAGCCGTTCCATCGCCTTGGCCAACCGCTACAAGCATCCCCTGTCGCTGGCAATGATTGACATTGACCACTTCAAGAAATTCAACGACCAGTACGGCCATCAGGCGGGCGACCAGGTTTTGCGTGAAGTGACCCGGCTCATGCGCTTTTCCGTGCGCGATACGGTCGACCTTGTGGCGCGGTACGGCGGCGAGGAGTTTGCCATCATTATGCCTGAAACCGACCTCAAGGGCGCGCGCATTGCCATGGAGAGGCTTCGCCAGTATGTTGAAAGCCGCAATCTTAACATCGGCGGCAAGGTGGTGCAGATCACCATCAGCATCGGCGTTGCCGAGTATGAATATGAGCGCGACAAGGGCGCATTCATCGATACCGCCGATATGGCTCTTTACCGCGCCAAACGCAACGGCCGCAACCGCCTTGAAATTCATGCGCCCAACCAGTTCGGGTAGGGCGAGGCCTCGGCGCGTGACTAACGGCCATGGTTAATCTCTTCCCCTTTTGCCGTACTTTTTATATTATCGCGTTATGAGCGGCATTATGAAATCTCACAGAAAATTACTGTTTGCAATCCTGCTGGTCGCGCTTCTGTTGCGTCTTGCGGGTGGGTATGTTGTCAGGCGGCAGGTGGTGAAAAATTTCGGGGCGGAGGCGCAGTTCCTTTTCCCCGACTCCGATAACTTCTGGGCATACGGCAAAAACCTCTCCGAGCGCGGAGAATACATCGACGACGAAAACCGCCACGCCTGGCGCACGCCGGTTTATTCCATTCTACTGGCGGGGATGCACCGCCTCGGCGTTCAGGATGCGGTTTACCTGCGCCTTCTGAATAACTTCATAAGCGTGCTGAACGTATTCCTCGCCTTCCTTGTTGCCTCCAAGGTTTTCGGGAAGCGGGCGGGGTTGATCGCCGCCGCCATCATGGCCGTTTATCCATTTTTCATATACTTCTCGAATCTCGTAATCGCCGACACGCTGGGTGTCAGCGCTGTGATCATCCTCACCCTCGCGGCAATGCGCTGCATGCCCCCGGCCACGCCCTGCATTGCGTATGATATGGCCGGGGATGATGCTGATAAAGATGAGAATGCGCGCAAACCGGGAGAGATCGGAAGCTTTCTCCTCTTTGGGCTTGCCTTGGCTTTTGCGATTCTCGTCAAAGCGTCGTTCGCGTTGATCGGGCTTTTCTACATCTTTTTTTTCGTTCTGCGCCTCGTGGGGTTGAGAAAAATCTTGCGGCCAGACGGAGATGGCGTTGTAAACGGCCGGGCCGATCTCTTCTGCGCAAAACATTATCTGGTTAACCTTTTGCTCTTCACTGCTATTGGCTTATGCCTTGGCATGTCGCCGTGGTGGTACAGGAATTACAGAACCTTCGATACCTTTGTTCCCTTCTCCTCCATGGGCGGCTTTACCCTTTACGAATCCAACTCGGAAAAAGCCGACGGCGGCCCCAATAACGGCAAGATCATATTCCCCGCCGAATGGTATCTGCTCAAGGCCGTCTGCTCCCATCGGGAATGGTACTCGGCATCTGACAAAGAAGAAGTCGCGTGGTTTCATGATAATCAAGACGGGATGGGCATTCTGTGCGTGGAGCCGCTTTATGCTTTTTACAAGATGCCAGTCGATGTTAGCCTGTCTCTGGATGGAAAATATCTCGAACATCCAGTCGTCGGTTACGAGAGTGATTGGCTACCTAAACAACTTGCTAGGCCCAGGGCCAGTCTGTTACTTGGTGAAGATTATGTCTGTGGCGGTGCTGCGGGGTATGGCAAATACTTCAATGATCATAATGTGTACGAAATCTCGTATTCTGAACTCGGCACAAAAACTTTTATATGTGTGTGGTTCCCTTTTAATAATTATGCCATGTACACAACTCCAGATGTCAATTTTCCCGACAAGCTATATCGTGACGACAGCCTGATCGAACCCCTCCGCCCGCGGGCAGAGTTGGGCGCTGACAGGCTTTTGAAGCAGGATTCTTTCCGCTGGATCAGGGAAAGCCCGGAGCGCTTTCTCTCTCTTGTTTCCCGTCGTATTGCGCGCATGTGGAATATCTGGCCGAACTGGGAGGGGGCTTCCGGATGGCATTACAAACTGGTAAGCGCGGGCGCATACGTTCCCGTAATGCTTCTCGCCTTGTATTGTATGTTGAGGCGGCGCAGGGAGTGGCGCACGCTGGGGCTCTTTATCATCCCGGCGGTTTACCTTCTCTGCCTTCACAGTATTTTCATGGGATCGCTGCGCTACCGGCTTCCGGCCATGGGGTGTTTCATTATTCTCGCCGCTGGCGGACTGGATCTGCTGCTGCGCAGGCTCAAATCATTCCAGAATAAAGACAACGCGAAGTGACGGCGGAATCACGTTTTTTGAATGCCGCATAACGCCAGGTCGAGCATCTTCTCAGCGATAACGTTGGCTGTTCTGCATTCTCGTCCGAATGTTATCCCCGATTCACCACGTTTACGGGTTCTCCCTTCGCGAAGGCGTCGAGGTTTGCTGCGGCGGTGGCGATAAGCCTTGCCCGCGATTCGCGGGTGGCCCATGCGATATGGGGGGTGATTACGCAGTTCTTCGCTTTCAGTAGCGGATTGTCCGGGGCAGGGGGCTCGGTGCTCAGCACGTCCAGCCCCGCGCCCGCGATGCGGCCTGAGTTCAGCGCGTCGGCCAGCGTTTTTTCGTCCACAAGGCCGCCGCGCCCGGTATTGATGATGAAGGCGCTCTTTTTCATGAGGGCGATTCTCCCGGCGTTGACGATTCCCTTGGTCTGCTCGGTGAGGGGGCAGTGGAGGGAGATTACGTCGCTACGGGAGAAGAGTTCATCAGTCTCCACAAACTCGACACCTTCGATATTTTTCGGGGTTCTTGCGGTGGCGATTACCTTCATGCCGAAAGCGCGGCCGATCTCCGCCGCCATACCGCCGATCATCCCGTAGCCTACAATGCCGAGAGTCTTTCCCGAAAGCTCCATCAACGGGGCTTTGGTGAAGCAGAAATCCTCGCAGTTTTCCCACTCCCCCTCATGTACAGCCTTGTCGTGGACCGTCACCTGATTGGCCAGACTCAGAAGCAGGGCAAAGACGGTCTGGGATACCGACGGCGCGCTGTAAGCCGGGATGTTGGTTACGTCGATCCCGCGCTCTCTCGCGGCGGCGAGGTTGACCACGTTGGTGCCGGTGGCGAGGATGCCGATGTATTTCAGCTTCGGGAGCGAA
>JAFGWW010000027.1 GCA_016936955.1 Planctomycetota bacterium
AACAAAATATCGTAATACCCGGCATCGGCAAGATTCCGGACGAGTATTCCGGTGATCTTCTCGATATTGAAAAAAGCGAGGACGGCGCGTGGTCAGCCGGAACCAAGGGCGTCACCCGCATCCTCACCCCGCTGGACAGGAAAACGGAATGGGTATTATTTCAAGACCGGACTCTGGTGGTGGTAAAATCAGCGATGGGCTATCCTGCCTCGTACTGGCTGCCGGAATCGCGCTTTGAAGGCCCGGCAAAAGCGGTGTTGATGGATCTCGATGGCACCAGCGTAAACAGCGAGGCATTCTGGATCTGGGTGATCGAGCAGGTCGTTATCCGACTGCTGGGCAACACATCCTTCCGCCTTTCTGCCGAGGACGAACCACATGTCTCAGGCCATTCGGTTAGCGAGCACCTGCAATACTGCATTGAGAAATACTGCCCGGAAAAAACGGTCGAGGAAGCGCGTAAACATTATTTTGATATTGTCGAATACGAGATGAAAGAAATTCTCGCCGGGCGCGGCCGCCCCGGTGCCTTCACCCCCGCGCCGGGATTAAAGGAATTTCTTTTCACACTGAAAGAAAACAACGTGAAGATAGGGCTTGTAACCTCAGGCCTGTACGAAAAGGCGTGGCCGGAGATCGTTTCCGCCTTCCGCACCCTCGACATGGGCACGCCTAAGGATTTCTACGACGCCATCATCACCGCCGGAACCGCTATCAAACACGGACAGCCAGGAACCCTCGGCGAGCTTTCGCCCAAGCCGCATCCATGGCTCTACGCTGAGACCGCCCGAGTCGGCCTTGGTATTTCGGATAAGGACAAGCACAGAGTTGTAGGCATGGAAGACAGCGGAGCGGGCGTGGTCTCGATCAGGCTTGCGGGCTTTGCCGCAATCGGCGTCGCGGGAGGCAACCTCACCGGAAGCGGGACGCGGCCCTTCCTGAACGGACTCGCGGAAAACCTCAACGCCGCGCTACCAATGATACTCGCATCATGAATGCCGGTTGATTATTTAGCTGAGGCCAAGATATCCTTTACCCCGTTCTGCAGGAGCGGGGTAACTTTTTCCAGAGGCAGGCTCTCGTTCTCGCTGAAGAGACAGAGGCCAAGCGACTCGCCTTCTGCGGTAAAGCGAAGGGCGGCGTTGAAGCGGTTTCGATGGAAGCTCTCCAGATACAGAACCCCATCAGGAGAGATTGAAGATTCGGCCAGATCATAAAGGCGCGAGGCTTCGGCAACACCCCCTCCCGCCTGCGCCAGACTCTCGGCCAGAACAGCCTCCCCTTCCCCACGCCCGAGAGCGTGGGAAAGAAGGAGCCCAAGCGATGATTGGTGTACCGGGAATGCGGTGGTGTCTACAAGTACGATGGAAAGGTCGGTGTTTGTCCGCGTCAGATAAAGCAGCCTGCCCTCCCTGAGCATGGCAACGGTCGCGCTGAGTCCGTGCTCGCGCGCAAGACGGTTGCAGACTGCGGTCGAGCTTTTTATCAGGGGGAAAGACGCCAGGGCCTCTCCGGCAAAAACCAGCGCCCCGTAATCCAGGCAGAAGCTGCGATAATCAGTCTTGCGCACCAGCCCCTCCTTGAGCAGGGACAGAAGCAGGCGTGAGGCGGTGGTCTGGTGCACGCCGAGCCTTTCGGATACGGCGGTTGCGGTCATCCTCTTCTCGCGGGCAAGAAGCTTGAGTATGGCAAGGCTGCGGTCTACCGACTGGATCGACAAATCAAGCCTCCACCGCTTCTGGCGCGATCGCGCCGTGGGCCAGAAGATGCTCCTGAATCTCCGATGCCTTGACCTGACGCGGAGTGCGGCCGCTCTTTATGGCGATGGCGGCGGCGGCTCCGGCGGCCTGCCCCATGTTCATGCAGATCGGCATGACACGGTAATTTGAATGCGCCTTGTGGGTACCACTGATGTTGCGTCCGGCGAGAAGCAAGTTCTCGATTTTAATCGGCACAAGACAGCCGTAGGGAATGGTGTAACCACGCTTCTGCGGGAAATGATTCTGGGCACCATTCTTGTCGAGGCCAGCACCGTCGATATTGTGAATATCGAAGTTGAACTTCGCATGTGGCACAACCCAGTCGGGGAAAACCTTCGCTTCAACAATATCCTCGGCGGTGAGGGTGTACTCGCCTTTGAAGTGGCGGGTTTCGCGGATACCGACGAAGGATGCGACGCTTATCACATAGCACTTCTCGAACCCAGGAACGCACTTGTGCAGGAAAGACACGATAGTATCAATCTGCTTGCGACAGGTAATATGGGCGCGGCTGAGTTCGCGGCTGTCGGTGGCGTCGACCCCGATGATATTTGTCATGTTGCAGGTCACCACTCCGGGAAGGGTGGTTTTATAAAGGAGGCAGTGCCCGGCGGGGTGGGGAATATGCTCGTGCGCCAGATCCTGAATCTTTCCGAGCGGGACATCGAGATTGGACTCGAAGCTGCCCGGGAAGACGCCGCGGTCGAGCTCTACCCCGGCCACCTTGAACATAAGGGTCAGGGGCTGCATCTTGCCGTCGTCCTCGCGGCCTTTGGTAAAAGGTGCGCCAGCGCGGGCGGCAATGTCACCGTCGCCGGTGGCGTCGATTATCTGCTTTGCAAGAACGGCGGTGCGGCCGGACTTGCCTTCAAGGAATACGCCGGAGATGGTCTCGCCGTCCATGATCGCCTCGGCCGCAACGGTATAAAGAAGAACCTCGACTCCGGCCTCCTCCAGCATTTCAAGAAGAAGGGTCTTGAGGCGCTCCGGATTAATCGTCGCCCGCCCCGCCCCGCTCTCGGTCTCGAGTTCTTCGCGCTGCTTGACGGTGCGCTCCAACATCTCGTAATAAAGCCCGCCGCGCGCGTCGCCCGTCCAGTGGCTCATAAGCCCAACCGTCGCCACGCCGCCCACATCGCCAAACTGCTCAACAAGCATGGTCTTCATCCCGGAACGCCCGGCCTCGACCGCTGCGCCAATACCGGCCGGACCACTGCCAAGAACCAACACGTCAACCTCTGCCATTACCGGAATTTCCCGCGCCGGTTCAGTAATTACCTTCATCATGCTCTCCTTGAAATATAATAGTTGCCTGTAAGACAAAGTGATTTAGTATGCTCATTGTGCATTCTTAAAGTATATTACGGGGGTCACCTTAGCAAATTGATTCCTGCTTTTTTTTATCAAAAAGTTATGTTCTGCGGAATTTGCGCTTAAAAATGCCTCCTATTGCCTCCTTTTATGCAATTCATAAGGCTCCCCGCCCGCCATATACACCGGGAAAGATGAAATTTGACCTTGGATCTGTTTAAAATGAAGCTTTGGTTTGACAAATTTGAGTTCAGGTGTATATATATTTATATACATTGATTCGCGAATAGACGCCCCACCTTTTGCTGCATTTAGCGCATAGCTTCGCATTGAGCATGATTTATCGACGGAATATTTTTGAAAAGGAAAGTACCCATGAGAAAAAGCCTGCCCCATCTGCTGACACTACTGATCACCGCAATATTCACCGTATCCTGCCAAGCAGGAGAGCCAGCGCCAAATCTTGTCGCTAATGGAGATTTCACCATAGCGGCCGACGGCGGCGCTCCCGGAAGCTGGAAAATTGCTGACAAACAGGACGTTGTCACCATCGAAGCCAAAGACAACGAGGATGGCAAAAAAGCTCTCGTTGTCGAGATAAAGAAAGGCGGCAAAGGCCTTGGGCAGATTTACCAGACCATTGCGGTAAAGCCAAACACGTATTATGTCCTGAAGGGAGAGATCAAGGGGGCAGATAAAGACATGGCCCTCATCCAGATCAAACGCTACAAGGACGGCAAAGAAGTCCAGCGCATGGACACCGGCAAAAACAAAACGGCCGATTGGCAGAAGGTGAACAAACTTTTCAACAGCGGCGATGCCGACCATGTTTATATCCTATGCAGGTATGTGCAGAAGGACGAGACTGTAGGCAAGAAGGTCTGCTTTGCCAACATAAACCTCAAGGAAATGGGTGAGCTCCTCTATGAAGGAGAAGAGGTTGCTCCCAGAGCGGTGGCAACATTCAATAGCATTGGCCTATACTGGAAGCCCACCGACGGCGGCCCGTCCCGCCCCTGCACCGCCAGATATCGCAAGGCTGGAACCCAGGAATGGCGCGAGGCGCTCAATCTCTGGTGCGACCCGAACGACCACAGC
>JAFGWW010000265.1 GCA_016936955.1 Planctomycetota bacterium
AAGAAGTTGAAGAAATCGTCGTAGCTCGGAAGGTAGCTGATAGCGGCGAGTTTCAGACGGGTCAGGTAAACATGGTGGGGATTGAGGTCGACGGCGGTGATGGAGCCGGGGGAGTCGACGAGATAGTTAAGGACGTTGCACCCGGCGGAGCTGATTACAAGAAGATTGCTCTCGCCGTCCAGACGCAGGGCTTCGCGGTCAACCCTCGGGTCCTCCCAGATCTGGTTGTAGAAAAAGCCGCCGAACCATGCGGTAAAGAGCCTTTCCGAAAGCCCTTCTTTTTTGTGGAGCGGGTTTTGATGAACAGCCTGTTTGAGAAGACACAAACCTGCGGCCATTTTGTATTCTCCTTGATCTCCAGCCCAGCCACATGCTGGCACTTTTGCCTGTTCAATATGGTATGGGCGAAGGTTAGGCTTGAAATCGGAATAGGCTAGTTTTAAATTAAATTATGGTTTGTTCTGCCACTGTCATGTAAAAGCGTTATCATCCTGAGTGCAGCGAAGGATCTGTTTATACTGATTCAAGATTGCACATCACCAAAAGGAAGATTCTTCACTGCGTTCAGAATGACAAAGGGTAAAGCTTTTCTGCAGAGCATTCTGCCATGAAAAAAGCCCCCGGAAAATTCCGGGGGCCTGTTCTTTTAATATCGGCTGCGCGATAAGGTTTACTCGGTCTTCTTGCCGGGGATATCGAGGAGTTCAACCTCGAAGATGATGGTCTCGTTGGGACCGATGAGGCCGCCCGCGCCGTTTTCGCCATAAGCGAGGTCGGCAGGCATCCAGAACTTGTATTTCGAGCCCACTTTCATAAGCTGAAGCCCTTCGGTCCAGCCCTTGATCATGCCGCCGCCGACCGGGAGCATGGTCGCCCCGCCGTGGCTCTCGGAAGCGTCAAATACCTGCCCGTCGAGGAGGGTGCCTTTGTAATTGACCTTGACCTGATCGCCCGGTTCGGGAATGGCGCCGTCGCCTTCTTTCACCACCTGATACTGGAGACCGCTTGCGGTCGCCTTGACGCCTTCGGCGTTCTTGTTATCGGCGAGGAACTTGTCGCCCTTGGCCTTGTTCTCCACGCCCTGCTTCTTCAGATCATCCATCATCTTCTTCTGCATCTCCATGCGCTTCATCTGGAGATCCTTGTCGAAGGCGGCGAGGGTCTGCTGGAGCTTTTCCATGCCCATGGCCGGCTCTTTCTCGGCAAAAGCATCCTTGAGGCCCTGGGCGAAAGCTTCGACGTCAAAGACGAGGCCGTCTTTTTTCATATAGTTGCCCATGCGGAAAGCGAAAGCGTAGGCCGTGTCCTTGTCGCTGGGTGCCTCATCCTTGGCGGCTTCCTCTATGACTTTCACAGGCTCTTCCTTCGGGGTCTCGGCCTTCTCGTCTCCGGCGAGAATAACCCCGGAAAAGGCGAACGTGGCAAACAGTGCAACGATAAACGATTTCATAAAATCTCCTTAATGAGTTTTTGGTATAACCTTGGATATAACATCATATGTTTATTATGCCTGCACGAAAGGATAATCTTTCAACATTCAAAATATATTTGCCTGTCTTAATGACTATAATTAATACAGTTTATTGTAATGGATAAGCCGCTGTCCTTCGCATAATATTCAGTCAATGGAAGCTTGATCGTAAACACAACCGCGATCAACCTTTATCGGGAAAATGACCTGGCGGTGAAAGTTCATTGACACGTATGGCTGTGCAAATAGAATACAGCAGAGGTGTCACACAGCATACTTTACATTTTATCTGTCCCCAAAGCGGCCGGGCGCCGTAACGGGCGGAATTCAATTATCGGGAGGATCAGGCCATGTTCGGAAAAATGTGGAAAGCTTTTCTTGCTCAGGTTAACAAGCTGGCGAATTTCTTCTGGCAGGCCGACCCGATTGCACAGATGCAGCTCGAGTATGACAACGCGGTGGAGCAACTCAAGGAAGGCCGCCGCGGGCTTGAGCAGTACCGGGCGCTGGTGGAGCGCGTGACGCGGCAGGTCAAGAACAACGAGCATCGTGAGCAGGAGCTCACCGCGCAGGTGAAGGCCTATCTCAAGACCGGCGACCGCGAGAGTGCGGGCAAGTTCGCTGTTGAACTCAAGAGCATTCAGGCTGAACTCGCCGAAAACCGTTCCCAGCTCGAGCTTCACGAGAAGAGCTACGATAATAATGTAAAGAAGATCAAGCGTGCTACTGAGAAGCTCAGCGACGTCCGCGCGAAGATTCAGAAGTACGACGCCGAACTCAAGATGAGCGAAGCCGAGGCCGAGGTTGCCCAGCTTGCCCAGAACTTCAACTTCGACGTGACCACCGATTTCGGCGAACTTGAAACGGTTATCAACGAACGCATCGACCTCAACCATGCCAAGACCCGCGTTGCCGCCGATCTGAGCGAGGAAGGCATCGCCGAGATCGAAGCCGAGGAACGGATGCAGAAAGCCATGGCCGACGACCTCCTTACCCAGTTCGAGGTGGAGATGGGGCTCAAGACTTCCGATACGGCGGGGGTCAAGGAAGAGGCCAAGAGTATCGGCGCCGAGAACGAACCCACCGCCGAGCAGAAGGAATCAGCCCTCGGCGAATTCGAGAAAGAAATCGGCAGCTGATAAATCTGCGCGCCATGACGGTTTGAAATATGGGCTTTTACGATCAACCGGTATCAGAGGCTTTCAGCCTTTCGAAACATCCGTTGCTCCGGCGGAAGGGCGTGGCGGTTACTTACAACATAATCTCAACCGTGGTATTCGTGGTGATGATTATGGAGCGCTTTGGCATGAAGCTAACCGGTATGGTTTCAATGTTCGACCAGATACAGCTGCGGATCAGCGGGGGCAGCTACCTTTATATTACGAGTGCGTTGCTGGCTGCAGCCGTGATACTGTTACCGTTGCTTGGGCTGTTCAAGGCATATGAAGTTGTAACGCAGGGCAAGGCAGAAGAATAACCCTTATGTCTTTCATTGCGGCTTCGCTTATGGCGGGGGGCGATTTTGCCTGTGCGCAAGCCGGGCTGTATTTGACGATTAAATTCAAGGGCATGAGATAAAAGAAAGGGTATTCAAGATGAGTGATCAAGGCGGCGGCCCCAAGGCCGGTTTTTTTGTCGTCCTGTTTCTGGTTGTGGCGGGGCGGGTGGCTTTCGGGTTGCGGGATTCCACTTTCCCCGAGAATGAGGGCGGCGGCAACAACGTGACCATAACCCTGCCGAACGCGAACACCTCCAAGGATGCGGTCGAGGCTCCCGACGCGAATGTCGTCACCACCGTCAAGGAGTATAATTACGTTCCATCCCAGAAGCTCGCCGCGGTCAAGGGCGTTAGCGGTTACGAGCCCATGCAGAACCGCACGGTCAAGTTTGCCCTCAACGTCTGGGCCGGCTGGGCTCCCATCATTCTCAAGAACAACGGCAAGAATCCGGGCGCCGTATGGAAGACCCCTGGCGGCGAGGAGTTCAAGGTTGAGCTGGTTCTCATCGACGATCCCG
>JAFGWW010000028.1 GCA_016936955.1 Planctomycetota bacterium
ATAACCTTATCGAAAATGTCAACACCGCCCTGACCTTCCTTAAGCGGTATCAGGGTTGCAATCAGGTCGCCTTCCTTCACGTTATCAAAAACGTTCGCCTCTTTATAATCAACCTTGGTATCGTCGCCGGAGAAATCCGCTCTCGAACCGGCAGGAAGCTTCTTGAAATCAAGGTGAGCATCCTCACCTTCAACAACCTGGGTGCCCTCCGCAACAAGCACCAGCTTTGCAGGCTTATTCTCGCTTGCACATGCCACAATTTCTTCAAGACCTTCTTTGTGGAGTCCGAAAACAATATCCTTGCTCTCCAGCAACTCTTTCAGCCGCTCAATCGTCAATTCCGGGTTCAGTCTTACCCCGCTGAGATATGCAACGAGGCGAGATGAATCGCTATGGACAACAAAATCGCCGTCCATAGTCTTGATTCTGCACAACTCAACCAAAGAGTTAAGATCCAGTTCGCCCATAGATTTATCCAAAGCCTGATATTTTGGCATCACCAGTACGTTATTTACACACTACTTGTATATCGTCCAATATACGTTTAGATTCCCAACAAACTTCAGGCCAATTTCGTGTAATAGCATAATAAATATAAATTTACATGCATTTACAGTTCAATTTAACACATATCCGGGTGTAGATCCGGATCTTGGCGGTTTTTTGTGGGATTTGATCTAAGATGAGGGATCGCTTTTGTTTACAGGCGTGTATCCCAAAGGGTCTGTAGCTGTACCATATTTACTGTCCATTTCCGTCTCAGGCCCGAAAACTCCCTCGATTTCCTTGGGTTGCATATCATACAGGTTAAGGTCGCGCAGATGTCGGGTAAGCTGCTCAAGGCGCCGGTCAAGACGGCCGATAGCCAGAGTCAGACGGTAAAGGAAGGCAAGAACTACCAACATTATAAGGGCAAGCGTCACAAAAAAAACGCTTGTAAGCAGGGTCGAGTCATTAAAAACTGTGGCTAGCGCAAAATTCAGGGTCATGCTTAAACGCACTTCTCCATGGCCGTTCTGAAGAGATTCACGTAACTTTCGACCACATACGGGCGCTCAACAAGCCCCGGCAGGCTTTCAGTCAGATCTTTGAAGGAAAGGCTGGTGATCTTGGTTTCAAACTTAACCAATGCCTGGCTTATTGCTGCTGCGTAGACGATTGCCCCTGTCCGCTGCGTTGCACTCGGAAAAAGGGGCATCATCATCATCTTACCGTAATCCTTGAGAAGGCGCAGGTGACGTATCATTACGGCGTCATCGAAAATCGCCTGTGAAATCGATTTGCCACCGAAAAACTCGAGGTCTTCCGTGTCTGCTCCGGTAAGCCTTCTGAAACTCAAAGAACCTTCGGCCTCTGTAAGGATGGGGGACTCCAGATCGCTGTAAAGCGCACGGAGCTTTAGCATATCGTCCTTGTTCTTGATTCGTTCAAGAGCGCACCAGTTATACTCGGCGCGGTCAAAAACCTGTTCCTCCAGAAGAGGAAGGTTCTCATTTTTGGTATATTCAGGGACACCCTTGCCGGAGAGTATGGCAAGAGAATTGCGCATGCCTAGGTGTTCTTCAAGATACCACGAGAGCCATTTGCCCAGATTGGGGCCATAGTCAAGGCCGGTAAGTTGCCGCAGTTCTTCGATAAGGGTGTGGCAGTCGTTTTCTGCATCGCACCGTGCAAGGCGTCGCAACAGTACTGCCGCCATTCCTTCACGCTCAAGGGTCCAGTCGTGATTCTGCTTTTCAGACATCGCAACTCTCCACATGCAGATTTAATAAAACTTGTCGTTCAATTACTATATTACAATGCAATTTCACTCTTTGATCAAGAAAAAATCCTTTAAATACCATGTATTTACAAGATAGCACGCTTGACAGAAAACCCGGGAGCCGGGATACTCTTTTCCGTCACTACAGGTTAACGACAGCCTTGCCTGGTTTGCCATATGGTTTCACGCTGTCTATTTAATTTATTGTCTCGCGGAATTTATAATGTCATACATCTGCACTCCAATCGTATCTAATAATATGTCGGAGGCAATTTCGACTATCGAAAAGGCCTGCAACTCAAAAGCGGACATCCTTGAATTGCGGCTTGATTATATCGACGGCGGGCTCAACCTGCCTGCCTTACTTGCCTCTTCCAAGCTGCCGGTCATCGTTACCTGCCGCGCAAAACGCGAAGGCGGCCAATGGTCAGGCAGCGAGGAGGAGAGGATCGCAATCCTCCAGCAGGTCATTGACCTGAAGGTTGATTATGTCGATGTTGAGGCGGACAGCGTCCATAAAGTTAAACCAAACGGCGTGACCAAAATTATCGCCAGCACCCATAATTTCGAGTCAACTCCTGATAACATGAACAAACTGGCTGAGAATCTGGAAGCCCTGCCCTGCGACATTATCAAATGGGCAACCATGGCTAACAGCCTCGAAGACAACCTAAAATTATTCGAGGTGCTTGAAAAGCGCAGTAAACCCGCAATCGGGATTTGCATGGGCGAGCTCGGTGAAGTAAGCAGGATTCTTGGCCCATCGCGCGGTTCATACCTGACCTTCGGCTCTCTGACCCGCGGACAGGAATCGGCTCCCGGACAGTTTACGGTAGATGACCTTGCTGATCTATACCGCGTAAAAAGCATAACAAGAAAGACTAAACTTTATTCCGTAATCGGAAACCCCATCGCCCATTCATTAAGCCCGGAGATTCATAACCGCGCGTTCTCGTTCCTCGACATCGACGCGGTTTATTTCCGCCTGCGTGTGAATGATTTTTCCGGTTTTCTTAAGTCCATTGCCGAACCGCTCGGGCTGTGCGGAATCTCGGTAACCATCCCGCATAAGCACGACGCCCTTGCCGCAGCTTCGATTAAGGAAGACCTTGCCGAAAAGATCGGCGCCGCAAATACGTTGACCCGTATCGAATCCGGATGGCATGCCGACAACACCGACTGCTCCGCCGCCCTTGACGCGATCAAAGCCGGCGCTGCGCGTTCCGGGTTTTCAATGGAAAGTGCAAATGCGCTTCTTCTGGGCGCAGGCGGAACTGCGCGCGCGATCGGATTCGGGCTGATCTCCGCCGGGTGCAACCTCGTCATATCCAACCGCACCCGCTCCAAGGCCGAAGCCCTCGCATCGGAACTTGGCGCCGAGGTGATGGATCTTGACAAGATATGCGTCAGCGACTTTTCCATTATCGCAAACACCACAAGCGTAGGCATGCACCCGAACGTCGACGCCATGCCGGTAGATGCTTCCGTCCTGCATAAAGGCATGGTGGTCTTCGATGCGGTTTATAATCCGCGCGAGACCATGCTGCTGCGGGAAGCGAAGGCCGCTGGTGGTGAGATCGCAAGCGGTGTCGAGATGTTTGTCGGCCAGGCAGCGCGGCAGTTTGAAAGATGGACAGGCAAAGCGGCTCCGCGCGGTGAGATGGAGAAGATTGTCCTTAAAAGGCTTGCCCGCTAAACCGCAGACAGGAATGATGGCGATAAGCGACAGATACTACAGACCCAATCTCTGCTTGCGCATCACGACCTGTACGGGGCCGGAGAAACCTGTCCGCATGCTCCAGCGGATAAAAGATCGGCCGCCAGGCCCGACAATAATAATCGCCCTTACCCAGCAGAACGCAAGTGAACTGAAAAAGTTACTGCTCGGCCACGGTATAATATCCAGCCTCTTTTTTCATAAGCCGGAGCATGACGACGCCGGGAATATTCTTGAGTGGTTCAAGGACAACGACCATCCCATAATCATAACCACACCTGGAAACGAGAATCATATAAAGGCAGGTAAACTTGCCTATATTTATCATTACTGCATACCCTCAAATATCGCAATGTATGCAGACGGCCTCTCCCTTGCTGACGGTACAGACACGGACATTACAAGCGAAATCATTGCTACTCCCGAAGACCGACAGCTTATCATAAACGCAATAGACGCCTGCTCCTTTGAAGAGGACAAGATAAGCAAACTGGTGTCCCAAATATTTTTCGGAGAGAATGAGGTTGAAATCCGGTTCGATGAGTTGATGAAAATAAACGGCAAACCAGCCCGTGCAATTGAAATGCTCCTGACCGAACTTGAATCCATGGGGGCGCTCAAGGGAGGGAACACATTCTACTCGGTAGCCATGATAGAACCGCTGAAGCCATCCCGCCAGATCATCGCCAGATTCGATCGCAAGCGCGGGGAGTTTTTGACTGCGATATTCAAGAATCTCGAAAAGCGCGGAGGCAGGCTTTACCTCGATATCAAGAAGACAGGGGAAGCTGTCAAAGCCGAAAGGAAAAGGATAATAGCAGCCCTTAAATACCTTGAGGAATCCGGTGACATCAAGGTCGAATATGGCGGACTCGCAAAGCGTTATGACGTCCCGGTCAATCCAGATATAACGGCCATTAGCCAGAGCATTTTCGACAGACTTGAGCTGGACAGGAAGAATAAGATAGGCGAACTCAATAAGGTTGTCGACTTCATCGAGCATCAGGGATGCCGCTGGCGTTATCTTCTCGGATTATTGGGCGAAGACTTCGGGCGTGAGTGCGGCCATTGCGGGTGGTGTCTTGGCTCTCGCCCCGGCCTTATTCCATCAGTAACAAAAAAGGGCTAATTATTCATACATCAACGCCGCCGTTATTACGGCTGCGGAGATGGTTGCAATAAGGGCGGCGGCGATATCGCAATACAGCCCCCAATTCTTCTTGAAGTCCAGCGCCTTATCGATTGTCTTATAGCATACAAGCCCGGTAACGCCAGCGATGCCGACAAGCCGCGTTCCAAGCCCTATTTTATTATCTTTTGCTTCTTCCTGAACAACGGCCGCTACCGAACTTTCTGAAACGCCTTCATCAGCAGCATCGAAAGAGTCCAGAAAACTATCCAGCGCTCCCTTTCGCTCCGGATCGCGGATATTACCAAACGCGTCTAACGGAATATCAGAGAGAAGTTCGGACTCATCGCCGAGAATATCAGGCGGAGACATCTCTTCGGACAGCATCTTCCCGAGGTCAGCACCTTTTACCAATTCGTCGCCAAGAAACTTCTCAACCGTATCAGCGCCCATGCCTTCGGCCTTGAGGCCAGCCTCTAGCAGCTCAACCGTATCAACCTTGGCCGAGCTCTTGCGATCTGCTGCAATACTCTGGTTGATAAGATCGTCCGGAGCCTCGTCTTCCAGTTTATCCTGATTTTCGTCGAGCGCATCTTTGAGGCTCGCAGGCATGAGGTCTTCCGGAGCCATCGGTTTCATTGAGTCGATTTCGTTGTCGGAT
>JAFGWW010000266.1 GCA_016936955.1 Planctomycetota bacterium
CGCAGGATAGCGCCCCGGAAGGCAGCCCCACCTTGAGTAGGCCGAGCGACTCGGTCAGGCTCTGCTCAGGGGCGCTTCCCTTCATCGAGACCCGTATCCGCAAGATCTTGTCAGAGCAGGCTGTTACGTTTACGTAACCGCCCCCCGCAGAAGCAAGGTTCGCCTCCGCCTGACTGGTCTGCGGCGCGGAAAAGCCTCTCGGCGCCCGGGTGAACGAATCTGTATCGAGCGTGTGTTCTTCGTACACGGCATCGTACAGGGCATCTGGATGTAGTTTTATTGAAATATTCATGTAAGGTGTTATATTCCAATAGACATTGACAAGAAATGGCATATATTACTTTTGTTTTAACATTTCTTATGGTCTGGCGGGATTTTGCATGGAAAACGACTATAATCTGCTTGAATCGGTTAAATCATTGCCCGAACCGGCCGGTTTCACGGTCGGCATAACCGGGCAGGCTCCCTTCATGCCTTTCAATATCCTCTCCTTCCATCGCGAGCGCGAGATGCTGATCAAATACAGGCAGGTTTTCCTCAAAAGCCGGTGGCAGCTCATGGTGGCGCTGGAGGGGAGCGGCGATGTTATTGTGGATGGCCGTCTGCTGCATCTGGAGAAAAAATCCGCCATGCTGGTCTTCCCGCACCAGTCGCATTATTACGCCGACCTGCAGGGCGACGACCTCCACTGGCTCTTCATCACCTTCGAGATGAAGGATTGCGACTCGTCGATCGAGCTGCTCAAGAACCGCACCTTCGCCCTCACCGACAACACCCGAGAATATCTCGCCAACGGCCTCGACTGTTATCACAAACACGGGAGCAAGCCCTATTACGGCAACGAGATCGCCTACTGGCTCGGCCTCTGCCTCTCGGAATTCACCCGCAAGGCCGAATCCGTATCCGCAGGCGTGAAGAAAAAAGGCATCTATAATCCGAAGCAGGAGCTTATCAATCGGATCAGCACCTATATCCACTCCAACGTTTCCAGACAGATAACCCTCGAGGAGATTGCCGACGAGGTCTCCCTCTCCACCAGCCACCTCTGCGCCATATTCAAGAAACATCTTAACGTCAGCCTCGGCCGCTTCATCCGCCAGACCAAAACCCACATCGCCTGCGGCCTCCTCATCTCCTCAGACATGAATATCACGGAGATCGCCGAATACTGCGGCGCCGAAACGGTTTACGCCTTCTCGCGGGCCTTCAAAAACATGACCGGCCTCTCACCCCTCGCCTACCGCAAACACTTCTCCGCCGAGGAGAAATAACCCCCGCCAGTTACGAGGAAGCAAGGATGTTAAGAGCATTGGAAAAGTTCTGTATCGATAGGAACCTGGAACTTTTCTTTGAGAAGCCGGGTAATTTTTATATTGAGGATAAACTTTTGGAATGGATATGCATGTCAACAGATACTGTGTATAAAGATCATATGGTACGTTGTGATAATCCACTCAAAAAGTCTAGGTGAGGCCTGTTTTATTTGTGGAAGAAAGCAAGCGTGGGTGGCACCGGTTGAATTTTCAATCGGTGTTGCAAAGCAACAAAAAGAATTGCTTCCAGCGAATCGCTAATCGAATACCATGATCCCATCACCGGCGAACCAATCGGGGAGCCGTTACTTTCTGTCCAGCGGACACTGATTACAGGTAATCTGTGTCACCCGCTTTTTACCTCTCAGACGCCCAGCCACCAACCTTCGTTAAGTTCTTCATATGGAGAAAATAGATTATCTGTTATGAGCTTTTTGCATTCATCTTGATACTGTAAGAATACCTTGCTAAGATTTGTGACCTCTTCTTCGCAACTCTTACGGATTTGCTTTAGAGCATCCCTATTTTTAATGTCTATCTCTTTGGCTTTGATAGAAGAGCATGCTTCAGCATATTCCTGTCTGCTGATCTCCTCTTTGAGGTCTCCCCCAAGAATCCTTTTGGTGGTTTTGCAATAGTGCATTGGCTCTCCCGCTATTCCAGAAGCTGAATACGAAGGTCCTCCCTGATACTCTTTCAGCCCGTAAATGGGCCTCGATAGTTCAAGAAGATTGTCAGGGAGAATACGTATCCCAATAAACTTAGCATGGTATGAAATATTGCATATTGGGCCTGTATATCTGTTGCTGAGAGCACTAGCTTCATCATATCTTTTCAAATTTTTAAGTTGCCTGATTTCGGTATCATGAACGAGCCGGCTTGTATAGCGCAGGAGATTATCTATGGAAAAGGAAAGCATTAAGAAGTTTTCGTTTGTGAATTTTTTCCATTTCTCATAAGGGCTGCCCAGCGACGAGTTCTGTAAATAGTCTTCCTCCAAGCTTAATGTTAAATGGTGACTTAAAGCATACCTGTATGAGTTTATAACGTCCTGCTGCAGCATATAAACAGTTGCAGGCAGTGGCTTCACCTTTATCTATTCTGAGAAGCAACTTACTGCGTGAAGGGCATCTTGGAATATAAATTCTATATTGAACATAATCCCTCTAAGCTTTGCGCAAGGCATAAGAGATTGCAGAAGCATTTTATTCTGTATATATGGTATGGTTAAATTGTATGCCATGCAAGCTGGAAAGGGACTTGCACGGGAGCCACCGACGTTTACGCCGCCCAGTTTCTGCCCAAAAAACTTTCCCCGCCCGCGCGCCCACCCCTTACCCCAATTCCGCCGCGCCCCCAATCTTCCCCCCAGCCACCGCCACGGGCAAGGATTTTTTTAATCCCTCAACCGCCGCCGCCCCTTGTGCTTACACGAAAAGAAGTAAAAAGAGCTTGACAAAAACAGATTTAAGTCTATAATGGGCTTTATCTGGAGCGCGTGGAGTGCGTTTCATCCATCTCATGCCACGAGCGTCCCCGGCGTTCGTGTTCCCATCCCGGCTCCGGCCAAGGCAGCCTGTCCGCGATAGTTTTTCCGCTTAGTACGACATATCATCCATGGTTTTTGCCGTTTTCCCGCGCCCCTCCGGCTCTTTTCGTGCAAAAGGAGCAGTACCGAAAAATTTTTGCGCCTACCGATTTGACAAGGCCCGATCACTGATTATAATTGATTATGTTGATTTAGGGATGGTGATCGTATGAACGCAATACGCCAATACATACTCTCGCGCATTCACAGCGGCGAATACCGCGCCGGGGAGCGTCTGCCCAGCGAGCGGACGCTGGCCGAGTTGATGAAGGTGCCTCAGTGCCGCGTGCGTAAGCAGCTGCAGGAGCTGGTTGTTGACAATGTGCTGGTCTGCCAGCGCGGCGATGGTTATTTCGTGGCCCAGGCCCAGAATAACCGCACGGCCACGCGGCGGGTTACGCTGATAACAACGAAGGAGCACACCGACCCGCGCGACATGCCTTTCCGTCAATTCCTTGACGCCGCGAGCGAGGCTGATATGTATCTGAATATCCGTCAGATCGAAACCGGCAAGGAGTTGGACGGCGCGGTGGGCGAGTTGCTGGATGAACACGACGAGGGGCACGGGATTTTCATCATGCCTTTCCATGACGTGGTCTGGGGGCCCAACCTCTCGGACGCGCTGATGAAACATTATCCCGTGGTCTCGCTCCTGCGCGCCACCTTCCCCGGCACCTTCTCCAGCGTGGAGAGCAACCACTTCGAGGCGGGTCTGAAAGCGGCCGAGCTTTTGCGCAGGAATCATTACACGCAGCCAATCTACATAGGTTATGAAACAATCCGCGATAATCTGGTTCCCGACCAGCGCCTCAACGGGTTCCTTGCGGGATGCAAAAACTTCGGCCTGAAAAAGCCCCGCCAGTTGCTGTACAAAGACATTGAGGGCTCCTCTCTGAACAAGGATCTGTCGAAGGCGTGGAAGGAAGGGAAGTGCGACTGTCTCTTCGCTGCGAGCGCGGGCTTTACCTCCGCCGTCGCCGCGTGGATGCTGCAGCAGCAGATAAAACCGGAAAATTCGTGGGGCTGGATCGGCATGGACGCCCCGCTTCCCGTCCCCGGAATGCAGAGGAAAGTTGACTGCATTATACAGGACCGTCGCGAAGAAGCGTCGGAAGCGATAAAGGTTATGCAGGCCCTTATGGAAAAGCGCGGCCAGGCCCACGCGCAGAATATCATGATAGCCCCCCGCTATCTCGCGGGTGAAACTTTGCAAAACAAAACAGCCAGGAAATAAAGGACAATACCGATGATCACCAACCCCGTATCCTGCATCGACCCTTTCTGGGGCAACGGAGAGATCGACCTTCCCAAGCCCGAGGGTATCGCCGCCACGTGGGCCTTTCTGAAAGCCCAGTGCGGCAACACCCACCCCGGCGCTTGCCTCCCCTTCGGCATGGTCTCGACCACCGCCTACTCCGGGGGCTACCCCACAGGTTACGGAACCCATAAGCACAACACCCACGGCGCGGTGGGCAAGGCGCACAGCTCCCCGTGCGTATCAGGCTTCACTCATTTCCAGCACTCCGGCACGGGCGCGGTCAGGACATATTACAACTACCTCCGCGTCTCTCCCTTCTCCGGCGACTGGAAAACCGCAACTGACCTGCGCCCCTTGCTC
>JAFGWW010000267.1 GCA_016936955.1 Planctomycetota bacterium
GACCATGATTACGCTTCCGCCATCGCCGCCGTCGCCACCAGCCGGTCCGCCGAAGGGAAGGTTTTTCTCCCTGCGGAAAGATACGATTCCATTGCCGCCGTTGCCGGATCGAACGTGTATTGTGGTTTCGTCTACGAATTTCATGGAGGGGATTCTAGCAGGAGAGAAGCGAAAAATACAGGCAAATTACGGAAATATGGGCGTGCTTATAGGACAATCGCATTAACGGTTTAGCTTTCTCCAAACATGAGAATGGGATTCAGGATTTTTCTATCCATTTTCCGTTCGTGCTGAGCTCGTCGAAGTACGGATGGAAAAATGAGTAGTGCCGTCCATCCTTCGACAAGCTCAGGACGAACGGGGCTTTTTCTATATGAATTGAATGTTTTATGCGTTGTTACTGTCATGCTCATTTGGCGAGAAGGTTGAGGATAAAGTTTTTGAAATCGGTCATGGCGAAGTTGGCGCCGGGGTTGCCGGAACTGGAGATGATGACGGGGCCTTCATCCGGCGAAGCGGGAAAGGCGCCATGGCTTCCCTTGACCAGCGACGCGTCGAGGGGGACGAGATCGAAGCGCGTGCGCATGCCGATTTTTTTCTGCAAGAGCCGAAGGGCGGCCCTGCCTTTTGGCCAGTTGAGGGCGGGGTCGAAAAAAAGTTCGCACGGATCGTAGCCCGGTTTGCGATGGATGTCGACGGTTCTGGCGAAGTCGGGGGCTCTGGCGTCATCGCGCCAGTAATAATAAGTGAACCACGCGTCCCGCTCAGCCACGGCCACGAGGTCACCGCTGCGGGGATGGTCGAGTCCGTGCTCTTTCTTTTCCCTGCCCCCCCAGACTTCCGCAATGCCGTCGGTCTCCAGAAGGAGCTGCCTGACGCTTTCACGGTCATGTTCTTCCTCGACATATACATGGGCTATCTGGTGGTCAGCGACGGCACAGGCGCGGCATTCGGGGAAGTCGATAATTTCGCCGAAGGGGCCGGAGCGCACGGCAAGATAACCTTTATCGCGCAGGATGCGGTTTATATGCACGGGGCGGTCGGCTTTTGTAATTCCGTACTCGGAGACGATGGCAATCTCGATCGCCTGTTCCTTTGCCGCGTCGATGATAATTTTAGCGCAGCGGTCGATCTCGGGAAGCCTTGCCTGCAGGATTTCTCTTGTTGGGCCGAAGCGCTGGAGGTCGTAATCGAGATGTGGCAGATATACGAGGGTCAGGCTTGGCGATTTTTCGCGCAGGGTAAGGGCCGCGGCTTTTGCGATCCACTCCGAGCAGGGCAGGCCGGCAGTTGGCCCCCAGAAAGTATGGAAGGGAAAAGCGCCGAGGCGTTTCTCGGTTTCTTCCGGGAACCCTTCGGGTTTGCCGTGGACGCCGAAGCGTTTATCCCCGTCGCATCCGTACCACGGTTTCGGGGTGAGGGCCCAGTCGACTTTTGCGCCCTGATTGAACCACCAGAAAAGATTGGCGCAGGTAAAGCCGGGAAATTTTCTGCGCGCCGCGTCGTAGATCGTTTCGCCCTGCATAAGACTTCTGGACTGCTGCCAGAATCTGGCTTCCCGGGTATCGCGGAAGAGCCAGCCGTTGCCGACCACGCCGTGGTCGGATGGCATGGTGCCGGTAAGCATGCTTGCCTGGGCCGAGCAGGTGACGGCCGGGACGACTCCGCCCATGGGACGCGCGCCGTGTTTTTCTGCGACGGAAGCGATGGACGGCGTGTCCGGCCCGATCATTCCGGGGGTGAGGCCCACAATATTTATGACGCAGACTTTAGCCATGAGCGTTCCCGTCGTTCCGGTTTATTGCAGGCAGGCTTATTCTATGCCTTCGCCGCGAAGGCCGCTGCCTTTCTTGCCCTGTGGCGGGGTTTCCGCACCGCTCAGGCCCACGGTCTTGGGCATGGTGAGCCCGGTTTTCTGGGCAAGCGCCTTGACCACCTGAGGTGGGACGAAAGCCGAGATGTCGCCGCCGAGGGCGTAAGCTTCCTTGATCAGTGTTGAACGGACGAAGGAGTTTTCCGCGCTCGCCATGACAAAGACCGTCTCCACGCCGCTGATGCGGCGGTTGGCGATAGCGAGCTGGAATTCATACTCGAAGTCGGCGAAGGTGCGGATGCCGCGCAGAATGACGTTGGAGCCTTTGCTTTTGACAAAGTCGACCGTCATGCCTTCGAATAGTTCGACAGAGACGCCGCCGAGATCTGTTATCAGTCCGTTGATGAGCTCTACCCTTTCTTCCGCGCTAAGGAAGGGTTGCTTTGATGGGTTTCTGGAGACGGCGATGACTAGTTCGTCAAAGAGTTCGGCTCCGCGTCTGATAATATCGAGGTGCCCGTAAGTGATGGGGTCGAAGGTTCCGGGAAGTACAGCCAGCCTCTTTTTCAATTATCTCTCTCCGTTACAGCGGGGCTTGCACCCCAAGTTCATAAACATCCATGTTAATACTGAAACGGTATCCATGCAAGAGAAATGCGGAAGCCCTCCAGCTTCCGCATTCCAGCCCCAGACCCCTCTGTGAGCGCCCTTTTGCAGGGTTTTCCAGGTTGTCTCGTTGCTATGTAGGGTACTTACCGGCGGGGGTGATATTCTTTTGAAAAGTTGTTCACTTTCTTTCGGAAAGAAGGGAAGGAAAAGCGCAGCCCCAAATAAAAGGATTTCTTGTGCTGGAGGGTAAAAGGGATTAGCCTAGAAGGATGTTTATTTAACTGGAGTAGCTATGATTTTCGACGCGAAAAATATCTCGGTCGCAGCCGGAGGGAGGACGCTCCTTGAAGGGGTTGAACTCAGGATGGACAAGGGCGACCTTTTTGTGCTTTCGGGGCAGTCGGGCGCCGGGAAGACGACGCTTCTGCGCGTCCTTGCGTGGCTCGATCTGCCACAGGCGGGGGAGATCGAATTCGAGGGCAAATCGCCTCTTGAGTGGGGCGTCAATAATTACCGGCGCAAAGTTGTGTATGTAAGCCAGCGCGCGGCCATGATGGACGAGAGTGTGGAGAATAATCTCCGCCGCGTCTTCCGTTACGCTTCGGCCGGGAAGGGTTTTGATAGAGACCGCGCGGTTAGTCTGTTGGAAAAGCTGGGGGTGGAGCCGGAGCGGATGGGGCAGGACGCGAGGTCCCTCTCCGAGGGGCAGCAGCAGCGGGTAAGCCTTGCGCGCGCGTTGATGCTTGAACCGGAAATCCTCCTGCTTGATGAACCGACCGGCAGCCTTGACCCCGATACCGTGGGTATGGTGGAGGAGTATCTTGTCGGAGAAGTGGCGAAGAGAAGTTTTGCCATTCTTGTGGTGAGCCACGATCCGGGGCAGGCCGGAAGGCTTGGTGCGAAAAAGATAGAGCTTGCTTCATGGCTGGTCAGTAACGGGGGGGGCGGCGCATGAATGAAGCCATGGATATTTCCTACTGGCAGCTTTGTTCGGCCGCGGTTCTGCTCTTCCTTGCGGGCGGGATAAGTTTTCTGCTCAAGCTGGGGCTTGAAAAAAAGCTTGCCCTCGCGGCGACGAGGACGGTGTGCCAGTTGTTGTTGGTCGGGCTTGTTCTCGATTCGGTTTTCCGGCACGGCACATTTGCTTTTGTCTGCGCGATTCTGGCGGTGATGATAGGGGTGGCGAGCCACGCGGCAATCAAGCGCCCCAGCAGGGGTTTTGAAGGGGCATGGCTGATCGCATTCTTCTCGCTCGCCGTTACCTCGCTTCTCGTTATCTGGACGGTTACGCGGGTCGTGATTCAGGTTGACCCGTGGTGGACGCCGAGATATATGATTCCGCTTATGGGGATGGTGCTTGGAAATTCGCTGACCGGGATATCGCTTGGGATGGACCATTTTCTTGAGGTGCTCTCGGTGCGGCGTGCGGAGGTGGAGACGGAGCTTGCCCTCGGTGCGACGGCGTGGGAGGCCGCGCGGGAGCCGGTTGCCGAGTCGGCGCGGCGGGCCATGATTCCCATAATCAACTCGATGATGGTTGTGGGGCTGGTCTCCCTGCCGGGGATGATGACGGGGCAGGTTCTCGCTGGTTCCGATCCTATGAAGGCGGTGAAGTATCAGATTGTGGTCATGTTCATGATCGCGGCTGCTGCTGCTATGGGGGCCATGCTGCTGCTGGTCTTTTCTTTCCGCCGCCTCTTCAGCAAAGACCACCGCCTGCTGATAGGGAAGATTTATAAGCGGGGAAGCTGAGCGTTTGCCCTATCCCCGCGCGTCTTGCGTCACCGCGTTGCCGACGGAAAAAGGGAACGCGGTGGATTCATTGCATTTAGAACTTGAACAGGTCTTTCGCCATATCCTTCAGCTTATCTATATCCTTTTCTTTCTCTTCTTTGGCTTTATCCTTGTCTTTACTCTTATCCTTGTTTCCGCCGAGCAGGTCGTTGAGTATGTTTTCGCCGACCTTGGTTCCGAGATCGGGGAGTATGGCGGTAATGATCGCGGGGATCCATTTCTCCACGTCGGTAATCTCGGGGCTGCTCATTGAGCCCTGAACCTTTACGCGGAACTTGCCTTTCTTCGCCTGCTCCTCCATGCGCTTTGAGAGGCTTTTCTCTAGATCTTTATCGCTGGCGTCTTTGAGGCCCTTGAACGGGGCCTGCTTGACGAGTTTGATAATCTCGTCCATGGGCAGAAGTCGGGAGACGTGGCCGACGCAGTATATCCGCATGTCCAGTTCCTCCATGCGTTTAACCTGCGATTCGTTGACCAGATAATCTGCGGTGTCCTTGCCGACGATGTCGATGCGGCTGATGTTTATGATGTTGGCGTTGATGTTGAATTCGCCATTGACGGTTTTGTAGCTGTACGACTTTTCGTCGATCTTTCCGCCCATAAGCTTATCCACCACCATGCCCAGTTTGTCGGCGATGCCGTTGCAGATGCGTCCGACGCGTCCCTCCCGCTTGATGCCGCTTACGGTGAGGTCGTTGATGAGGAACGTGCCGTCGTTGATGGAAAGCGTTTTCATGATGCTGTCGCTGTCGAAACCTTTCCAGCTGATGAGCGGCGTCTTTTTGGCATCGGGGGCGGGGAAGTACATTATGCCGCTGTCGATGGTGATCTCGCCTTCGATGGTTCCTGCCGCCTGCGCGAGGTCGACCGCCGGCGAGCGGAGTTGCAGGCTGCACGCCACGGGGTTGGCGTTGAAGTCGATCAGGCCTTTCTCTATTACGAGCCTGTCCTTGCCTTCCGCTTTGTCTGTTTCGGCAACAGAGTCCTTGTTGCTGAAGGCGAGGAGGCCTTTGTCGATTGAGCAGTCGGCTGTGATGTTGTTGATGGTGTAGTCGCCATAGGTGGCGGCGTTGATTCCGAACTTGCCTTTGGTGACGGTTACGGCGCTCATGAAGCGGTAGGGATTGCTCTTCTCGGCCTCGGTCTTTGCGGGGGCGGGGCCTGTGTAAAGGGCGGCGGCGTTGAGGTGGCCGGTAAGAATGAGCTTTGATTCTGTGAGCTTGATCGGCTTGGCACCCTTCTCCTTGCCTGTGGCCACGAAGTTAGTGAAGGCGGTGGAGCTTGCGAAGCCAGCGCCGGTTGCGGGGCCTTCAATCGCCGTCTCGGTCGAGACAATTCCGCCGAGATTGTATCCTGCC
>JAFGWW010000268.1 GCA_016936955.1 Planctomycetota bacterium
ATCAGCGCCATGGGATAGGCGTAGCCCGCCATTGCGGAGGCGACCGAACCCCACATCTCGGCTTCACGCAGGCCGAATTCGCTGCGGCGGTTGCCAAGCTTGGTCTTGCACTGGGTGGTGTAGGTGCCGCGGTGCTCCTGGAAGTAGAGCTCGCCTGCGTAGCTCGGGAGAGTTTCCTTGCGCTTGTCCTCGTACTTGAAGAACTCGATAGGGTTGCACATCTTCACGCGTGGCACGCCTTCGAGGTCTTTCTGGCGACGGATAAATTCGAGGTGGTTGCGCTGCGGGCCGCCGCCGCCGTCGCCGTAGCCGAAGGGAAAGAGGCGTGCATCGATACCGTCTTTCTGGACGCGCTCGTTCCAGCGTTCGATAACCTTGTCCGGGCTGATCTCGGAGTTGTAGTCGTTATGGAAGTGGGCAAGGATGCGGGTGCCGTCGATGCCTTCCCACCAGAAGGTGTTGTAGGGGAAGACGGGGCCGCCGCTGTAGGTCCAGAAAATCTTCTGGGTTGAGAAATATTTGATGCCGCAGCCGACCATGATCTGGGGCATGGAGCCAGAGTAGCCGAAGACGTCGGGGAGCCACATCATCTCGGAATTGATGCCGAATTCTTCCTTGAAGAAACGCTTGCCGTGGATGAACTGGCGGATAAGGCTCTCGCCGCCGGTGACGTTGGTGTCGGCCTCGACCCACATACCGCCCTCGGGGACGATCTGCCCCTTCTTGACCGCAGCCTTGACGCGCTCGTAAAGCTTCGGATATTTGCATTTGACCATCCAGAAAAGATGGGGCTGGCTCTGGAGGAATTTGAACTCAGGATACTCTTCCATCAGCGAGAGCTGGGTTGAAAAGGTGCGGGTGCATTTGCTCTCGGTCTCGCGCAAGGGCCAGAGCCAAGCCACGTCGATATGGCTGTGGCCGAAGGCGTACATCACCGGCGCAGTGGAGCCGTTTTTGCAGTCGAGAAGTGGCTTGAGCAGGGCTTTCCCTTTCTTCGCCGCCTTGAGAAGTTCGGGCATGGGAAGTTCGAGATCGACGATGTTGGTGAATTCCTTGAGGGCGTCGTCGATTTTGGATACGCGTAGTGATTCCTTGTCGATATTGTTGCGCACATGCCAGAGTGTGGTGAAGTCCATGTAGGTCTGGTAAAGGTCTTCATGCCAGATACCGAAGGTGCTGGTTCCCATTGTGCGCTGTTTGGCCGGAGGTTCGGGTACCGATTCCACACCGTGGGGGACGGGGCCGTTACCGCATGGCGTCGGTCCGTGTCCGCCATAGCCCTCGATCATGATTCCGAACCCTGCGCCGGGAGTGCCTTTCTTGGAGACGAGAATTTCCTTGTGGCAGCGGTCGCTTGCTCCAACGCTCAGGCCGAACCCGTATGCAGCTCCCGTTGCTTCGGTGCCGAGATATATGGCGCACTCCGCGCCAACGTTGCACCGTGCGACAATCCTCTCCCCCTTGGCCTCGGCGGGAAGTTTGGCTTTACCGCGGAACCATGCGTACTGCCATTTCGCGCCCCACATGTCGCCAGCTTTGAAAGGCTTGAAATACTTCTTCTTGGCCGCTTCATCTGCGGTAAGCTGCTCGTCGGTGACGAAGCCTTCCATTTTGATTTCGCCAAGTTCAGTGTAGAAAAGCTCGCACATTACCCTGCGCCAGTGTTCGATCCTTCTCTTCCAGACCGGAGTAAGCATCAATCATCTCCTTGGTGTTCTTGAGTTTACGGGAATAAAGAATAAATGTACCGATGCGGTAAGGTTATCATAATGAGTTGGCAAAAAAATGCACTCCCTTGCGGAAATGAATGCACTTTATTGCTGATGCTGATTTGCGGACGCTGGCAGGTTCTAGGCCTTTTTGCTTTTTTCGCGGTATTCGGCTGTGGTCATGCCTGTTTTCTGTTTGAACTGGCGGTAGAAAAAATAGGGGCTTTCATAGCCGAGGGCGTGGGCAATGTCCTGCGCCGATTTGTCGGTCTGCGACAGTAGCTCTTTTGCCTTCGCGATGCGTTCCTTGATGAGATAGCCTTTTGGCGACTCTCCCGTCTCCTCCTTGAAAATGTGGGAGAAGTGGCTCTTGCTCATGAAAGCGTTCTGGGCAAGCTGCTCCAGATTTATATCGCGGGTGAGGTTGTCCTGAATAGTCTCCACTGCGGTTCTGATGCGGGTGGAGCGGGTGGCGTTTGCCGGTTCCTTTTCGCCGAGCGCTTTCTCGATGGCGCGGCGCAGCATTACCACGAATTCTACCAGGTATGCGCCCATAATCAGGTCCGAGCCTTCGGCCGGGTTTTCCTTCTCCTGAATCATGCGCCGGAAGAGCTCGAGAAAATTGCTTTTGTTCGGAAGGTGGACAACAGGGCCTATCCGCTCAAGGGGCGGGAACTGCACCCGCGCTTCCGAGAGAGCCTGAGGGTTGAAGCGCATCACCACGTAGGAGAGTGTCTTCGAGCCCATGCTCTCCTCATGCACCTCGTTGGGGCGGTAAACCAGAAGGTCGCCGGGGCCGGCCCGGTTTTTCCGGTCGTTAATGATGACGTTGCGTTTTCCGTTTATTATATAGATCAGTTCGAAGTGCGGGTGCGAGTGGGGGGTAATCGTGTATGCCTGCCTGAGATTAAGGAAAATCTCGATAGACGAATCCGACGATGCGGTAAATCCCTTGTCGCTGGGAAGCATTGAGTAGTGGTGGCGATTCTCGGCCAAGCCTATTCCCTCTCGGTGTCCATGATTCCGGGAAGAAGCTCGATTATCCTTTGCCTGAATACCTTGAGCTCGAAGGGCTTGAGAAGGTATCCGGAAACTTTCTTGCTGCTCACGCGCTTGATTGTTTTCCAGTCGGCGCTGGCGGTGGCGACGATCACCGAACCGGAGAGCTGCTCGGAATCCCGCTCTTCCAGCACGGCAAGGCCGCTGAGGTTAGGCATGGTGATGTCGAGTATCACCAGATCTGGCTTGGTCTTGCGCCATAAATCAAGCCCCTGAATCCCGTCGCGCGCGATAATGACATTACAGCCCATGGAGTGGATTACATTCTTGTATAGTTCGTTTATGGTCTGGTCGTCGTCGATGATCAGCACCCGCGGCGCACCCGGAATCAGGTGTTGCTGGGCGGTGGTGTTCATGCTTTTTATGGTCTGGGAACTGCGTCCTTTGGAGGGGCGCAGGCCGCACGATTCCCTGATCTCCTCCAGCATTCCGAGAAGCTCGTTCGCGTTCTGCGGGCGATTGTCAGGCTCTTTCGCCATCATCTTAATGATGATCGCTTCTATTTCCGGGGGGACGCCCTTGTTGAAAAATGTGACAGGCGGAGGCGCTTCGTAAACGTGCATGTAAATTACCGAGGTCGGGTGGTCGCCCTTGAAGGGGGGGCGTCCCGCAAGCAACTCGAAAAATACCGTGCCGAGGCTGTAAATGTCGGCGCGCGTGTCGATCTCTTTGCCCAGTCCCTGTTCGGGGGCCATGTAGTTGACCGAGCCCAGAACCTTGCCCGCTTCGGTAATGGCGCTGGAGTCGCTCAGCATGCATTTGGCGAGGCCGAAGTCGGTTACCTTGACCCTCCCCTCGGAGGTGATCATTATGTTTTCCGGCTTTATGTCGCGGTGGATCATGTCCCTGTCGGCCGCGAGGGCGAGGGCGTCGGTAACCTTGATTATTATATCCAGACTCTCGGCGATGCTGAGCCTTATCTTATGCCGGATGTGGTCGCGGAGGTTTTCCCCATCCACATACTCCATGGCGAAGTAGTTGATATCGCTGTCGTTGCCGACGTAATGGATCTGGATTATGTTCGGGTGCACCAGCGCCGCGGCGCTACGGGCCTCCCGGATAAAGCGGTTGACAAATGCCTGGTCGTCGGCGAATTTATCCTTGAGAACCTTGACGGCGACGTCCCGCTGCAGGGATTCCTGGGTGGCCAGGTATACCGTCCCCATCCCGCCTTCGGCTATTTTGCGTTTTATCGTGAAATCGCCCAGTTTTTTAAGCACAGATTCTCCGTGTCTGGCGCAATGTGTGATGTCTTTCGACTTCAATTCAGGGCTCCGGCAAAGCGTCACATGGGTAACCATGAGCCACGCCGCCCCTCGTGCCCGTACCAGTCATAAATCCTAAGCCATTGCCTGCGCCCTGTCAATCAGTGCTTTGCGCGCGGGGTAAATATTTGGCAATGATACGCGTCATTTTCCACTGTTATGATACGGTAATGGCGGAGTGATAAATTCATTAGGCAGGATTTTGCGTGCCGGGGCGAAATTTGTTGACCTGCGGGGGGAAAGACCATACATTTACTGATTCGTAAATTGGTATTTAAACGCGTTTTTGCGGATTTTATTCAACTTGGTACAGAAAGGATTTTGGTATGTCAGAAATTATCAATGTGCATGCACGCGAGATTCTTGACTCCCGCGGTAACCCGACCGTAGAGGTCGATGTTCTCCTCGCTTCCGGCAACATGGGCCGCGCCGCCGTTCCCTCCGGCGCCTCCACCGGTGAGCACGAAGCTGTCGAACTCCGCGACGGCGACAAGAAGCGTTACCTCGGCAAGGGCGTGACCAAGGCTGTTGCCAACGTCAACACCAAGCTCGCCAACGCCGTCCTCGGCCTCGATGCCCGCGACCAGAAGGGTGTCGACGAAGCCATGATCAAGGCTGACGGAACCAAGAACAAGGGCAAGCTCGGCGCCAACGCCATCCTCGGCGTCTCCATGGCCGTCGCCAAGGCTGCCGCCGGTTACTGCGACATGCCCCTTTACAAATACATCGGCGGTGCTTTCGCCCACACCCTCCCCGTTCCGATGTGCAACATCATCAACGGTGGTTCCCACGCCGACAACAACGTCGACCTTCAGGAGTTCATGGTTCAGCCCGTCGGCGCCAAGACCTTCTCCGAAGGCCTCCGCTGGGTAACCGAGATTTTCCACGCCCTCAAGAGTGTTCTCAAGAAGAAGGGCATGAACACCGCCGTGGGTGACGAAGGTGGTTTTGCTCCCGACCTCAAGAGCAACGAAGACGCCCTCAAGGTCATCGTCGAAGCTATCAAGGCCGCCGGTTACAAGCCGGGTAAGGACATCACCATCGCCATGGACCCCGCCTCCTCCGAGTTCTACAAGGGCGGCAAGTATGTTCTCGCTTCCGAGAAGAAGAGCCTCAGCGCTGCCCAGATGGTTGATTACTGGTGCATGCTCTGCGACAAGTACCCCATCGTCTCCATCGAAGACGGCATGGCCGAGGACGACTGGGCTGGTTGGGAACTCATGACCAAGAAGCTCGGCGACAAGATCCAGATCGTCGGCGATGACTTCTTCGTAACCAACACCGAGCGCCTCGAGAAGGGCATCGCCAAGGGTTGCGCCAACTCCATCCTCATCAAGGTCAACCAGATCGGTACCCTCACCGAAACCCTCGCCGCTATCGAGATGGCCAAGCGCGCCGGCTACACCGCCGTCGTCTCCCACCGTTCCGGTGAGACCGAGGACAGCACCATCAGCGACATCGTTGTTGCCACCAACGCCGGACAGATCAAGACCGGCTCCCTCTGCCGTACCGACCGTATCTGCAAGTACAACCAGCTCCTCCGCATCGAAGAGGATCTCGGTGCCCAGGCCGTCTACGCCGGCAAGAGCGCTTTCTACAACATCAAGCTCTAATTACAGCGTATATTTTGTGTCAAATCGAAGGGGGGAACGCTTACAGGCGCTCCCCTCTTTTCTTTTCTCCGGCTTCATCATGACAATATCGCGCCGCGCGTGTCCTTCGGTTATGACCAAAGGATTGAGCCGCTTTATTGACATACACCACCATCTGGGATATAAAGGGCGGGATGGAGACTACAATGAAATCTACAGGCATTATCCGGACCGGGGCTTTTCTGTTCCTTCTCGCCTTTATTTGCTCGGCTTCCGCTTCCGCTGCTTCCAAGAACGACGCCGACGAATTGTACGAGCGTAATATAAAGGAAGGCGCAGCCCTGCTTCGTGAGGGAAAGCACCCGCAGGCCATTGCCCGCTTCAAATTCGCCCGGAAGCACAAGCCTGAAGGTGCGGAAGTCTATTACTGGCTTGGCCTTGCCGATTCCGACCTCAAACAGTATGTTCAGGCCGCCGCGAATGCAGAAAAGGCGACGCTGCTCAGGAAAAACATGCCCGAAGCGTGGCTTCTCTGGGGTCAGAGCCTGATGTATCTGCACAAGTGGGAAGACGCCCTGAGCAAGCTCGATCAGGCTCACAGAATGGATCCCGACAACCCCCTCATAACCTTCACCATCGGCCGTTGTTATTACCACGGTTATGACAACAAGAACCATGCCCTCGATTTCTTCAAAAAGACCCTCTCTCTGGGCGAGCACAAGAAGGTCGCCAACCTCGATGAGATCAAGCAGCAGGCACGAATCTACGCAGGAAGCTGCTATCTGGCCAAAGATCTGCCCCAGATGGCTATAAAGACCTATGCCGAGGTGCTGAAACGTGACAAAAGCAATACCGAGGCGCTCTTCCGTATCGGTCTGGCCTACCGCAGCCTGGAGTATTACACCGACGCCGCCAAGGCCTTTCAGGAGGTCATCAAGCGCGACCCGCAGAACTTCGAGGCCCACCTCCAACTCGGCCACCTTTACCTGACCTATCTCCCCGACCCGGAGCTGGCGAAATATCACCTGATCCGCTTCTACAATCTGGTGCAGCCAAAAACCCACCCCTGGCGCGTGAAAATATACAATTATTATGTTAAGAAAAAAGAGGAGGGGACTGGCGACGATGCGGGCAAAGCCGATGGCGAAACCGCCGATAAAAAGAAAGACGACGCCAGCCTGGACAAAAAGAGCGCCGACAGCGCCCCGGACTCTCTCCCGCCACCGCCGAAGATCGACTGAAAATCACCAGTCTATTTTAGCGTATACATCCGCGATTGCAGATGATTCTCTGTAGGCGAGATGGGTATGCTATTTGTCCTCTTCTGAGGCGATGTGCGCTGGCTTTAAAAAAAACGACGTTTCCCTTGCGTGGGAGCCGCATTCCTCACCTTTTTACAGCCATAAACAACTGCCATAAAAAAGCTTCCAAATAATAATCGAATTCGGCTTGACATCTGAGAATGTTTTGATATAGTTACGAACCTTGTAAAAGCGGGCGTAGCTCAGTGGCTAGAGCACCACCTTGCCAAGGTGGGGGTCGTGAGTTCGAATCTCATTGCCCGCTCCATCAAACCAAAGGCGTAACTTGCTGGCTTACAGTGGGTTACGCCTTTTTCTTTGCCAGTTTTCTGCATTCTTGGCGATTTCATCAATAATCCATTTGAGGGCAGGGTGAGTTGTCTGGTTTAAATGCCGAGGGGATTATGCCTTAAATCCAACAGATATTATTGGGCAGGGGCTGCTTAATGGGGTAGATGTTTAAATAGAGGGAGAAGGGGGACGGGTGTGATTTGTGCCCGGATAAATTATTGATTATGGGAGGTTGCAATGAGAATGACATTGTCGATCCTCTCGGTTTTCCTGTTATATTCCTGTTGTCTTGTAGGGGCTGAGGTCAGGAAGCTTGAGCCGGGCGAGAAAGCAGAGCTGAAGGTTAAGCCGGTCGATTTTGAGAAAAAGGACGAGTCGCCGTCGGGGAAGAAACCGGAGCCGGATAAGGCACGCAAGAAATATGAACCGAAAGAATTTATTCCGACCCAGAGGCAGTTGCGCATATGGATGCGCGAACTGATAGATCCGGAAGAGCTGTTCCGCTCGCGCGCAAAGACATTCCTTGTGCTGGGGCGCGACCACACCGTGGCCTTTCTTACAAACGGCTTTTCATATTATTACGAAGAGCGCCGCCTTGCTGCTATCAATGTGCTCTCGCTCATAAACAATGACAAATCGGCTTACCTTCTTGCCGGGATAGCAATGGACGACGACGAGCGCAGCGTGCGCGTCGCCGCGGCGAAGGCTTTGGCAAAACAGCGCAAGGATGAGTACGGGCGTAACCGGATAATGCTTCGGGCATTCCACCCGGATGACGATGAGAAAGATAAGGCTATGCGCGCGCTTGCCAATGCGGGCGAGAAAGACTACGTTGACAAGCTGCTGGATTGCACCGAGTTCTATATAGGCGACCTGGCCGTAACCTCTCGACGTTACGTATACCACGGTTCCCGCATAGGAGAGATCGTCCGCACGTTCCTCCGTTCAGACGGAAGCGCTGTCGATCTGGTTGTCCCCGCCGCTTTGCCGGAGATCAGGCGGTCGAAAAAAGCGGACGCGCTTTATGCCATCAAGAAAATCAGCAGAGAGGACTTCGGCACCGATATCGAGAAGTGGCGCGGGTGGTGGGAAGAGAATCGTGCGGGATTCGAATTCCCTGATCTTGATCAGGAAGAGAAATAACAGCCAACTTTACATGCTTACGGCAGGCCTGTCGCGAATGACTGGCCTGCCGTGATTAATAATCGCCAGGAATTTCCTACAGGCACATCTCTTTTAGCATTTCGATTATGTCTTCTTTCGTAACCGTGCGCGGGTTTGCTTTTGTGGAGCCGGAAGGGAGCGACTTTTCCGCGATAGTTTCAAACTCCGATTCCTTGATGCCGATATGTTTGAGGCCTGTCGGCATCCCGAGGTTTTCGAGCAGGTTGAGGCAGAAGTCGGCGGGGTCGCCGGCCATGATGCTGGCAAGAACCTGATAATCGTCTTCGGCCGCTTTGCTGTTATATCTGAGAACGTAAGGCAGGAGAATTCCGCATGCCTCGCCGTGCGCGATGTCGTAGTGGATGCCGAGGGGGTGGGCGATGCCGTGGACAAGCCCGAGGCGGGCGTTGTGGAGGGCAATCCCCGCCATGAGTGAGCCGTTGGCGCAATTCTCGCGGGCCTGTATGTCGTGGCCGTCCTTGAAGGCGCGGGGCAGGCCGGTTATGGTCAGGATTATGGAACTGAAACTCATGGCCCGCGTCATGTCTGTCGCGTGCTTCGAAATGTAACTCTCGATTCCCTGGGTGAGTGCGTCCATGCCGCAGGCGGCGGTAACGTGGGGTGGAACGTCTGCACCGATTATGGGGTCGACGATGGCGACTTTCGGCAGCATGCAGTCGTGGCGGATGCTCTGTTTCAGAATCCTCTCGTGGTCGCTCAGGACAGAGACCTTTGTGGCTTCCGTGCCGGTGCCGAAGGTGGACGGAGCCGCGACCACTGGTACGCCGCTGCCAGGGATTTCCTTGCCGTCAAAAAACTCCAACGTTGCCTCGTCGCAGTTAGCGAGCCCGGCGGCGGCTTTCGCCACGTCGATTGCGCTTCCTCCCCCGAGGCCGAGAACCACGTCGCAACCGTTCTTTTTCATGACTGCGCGGGCGCGGTCGACGGTATTGACGGACGGGTCGTGCTCGACTCCGGTGCAGGCGGTTACCTTGCAGCCTTCCTTGCCGATAAGGTGGATTGCCTTGTCGAAAATTCCCTGCTCCTGCATCGACTTCTCGCCGGTTACGAGGAGGCAGTGTTTGCCGAGGCCGGCGACCTCCTTGCCGACCTGATCAAAGCAACCGAGCCCGGTAAGTATCTTGCCCGGCGTCTGGAATATCTCCAACATTGCGCCTCCTTTACTGGCCGTCTTTGCCAAATCTTTTTATCACTGTCATGCGGTCGAAGACCTTGCAGCCCTTGACGGGGGCCGCTCCTTCGCCGGCAGGTTTGACCAGATGGGGCGGCTTTATCTGCCCGTCGGGTTTACCTTCCCGCACCAGAAGTTTACGGTACTCCAGATAGCTCCCCTTTGCAAGGAGAAGAAGCTCCGGATTATCCAGTCTGCCGCTTGACCGCTTTTCATCATACTCTTCGTTGATGCTCCGCAATTCGCAGTCGAAGGCGCAAGCCATCTCCAACGCGCGCGCTTTGTCCGGTTCGCCCTGCGCCATCTCGACGGCGAGGATATAACGGGGCGGGGAGGTCAGTTCCATCGTTACGGAGAATCCGGCGATGTCGGGGAATTTTTCTTCCACGTTTTTCATCGCTTTTACAACCTGGTCTTCCGTAACCTTCTCGCCGGTGATGGAGAGAACGTTGCCCGCTTTGTGGAGAAACGCGATTTCGGGAGTATTTCCGCGCATGCCGGTTACCTCGACGATGTCCCCGAGGTCATAGCGGTAAAGCCCGCCGGAGGTGGTTATAATGGTGCGGTACCGCTTGCCTTGCTCAA
>JAFGWW010000269.1 GCA_016936955.1 Planctomycetota bacterium
AATAACTTTCAGATGAATATATCCACGGTAAGCGTACTTCCTTCTGAGCAGCTGGGCCGTTTCAATCATCCTGTCCATCGTGTGGTCGGGGTTGCGCACCACGCCGGAGCTCAGGAAAAGCCCGTGCAGATGAAGAGAGCGCTGGTATTCGATAAAGGCTTTCGCAATCTCGGTCGGCTCAAGGCCGCAGCGTTCGGCATTCGCGTCCGCGCGAAGAGGGCAGTATTTACAGTCGTTGACGCAGGCGCTCGACATGAGGGTCTTGAGCATGATGCTTTTGCCGCCTCTGGGCAGCGAGACAGGATAAAGCCAGAGCCCTTCCTTTCCCCGGTGCCGCCGGTCGTCCTTGTCGGTGCCGCAGGCGCAGGAGAGATCGTACTGTGACGCGTCGGCGAGTTTTGCCAGTTTTTCACGGGTATCCATAATCAGTTCAATTCCGCTTTTTCCATCCTGATCCCGATCCGGCCGCGCCATTTGTTTTCAAGATACCTGAACCCGATCAGCCGGCGATAGCGCGCTTTCTGGGCCACGCCGCCAGTACCGCCTTTCTGCACTTCTTCGGCAACCCTCGTCTCGGCCAGCACCTTGTTGATCCAATGAACGCAGGCGGGGTATTTGTTCATGAGACGGACAAACATATCCCAATCGGCGAACCACGGGGTGTTTACATCCCACTTGCCGACCAGCTCGGTCATTGTCCGGCGATGGAGCCAGAGGTGGGCGGGCGGGTATTTCATCTCCGCCGCGTCGTCGAAAGTATAATCCTGATGGGGCACGCGCTGGACGTCGGTGAGGGCGCGGCGGCCGCTTGCGTCAAGGCCGTAGATGCACCTCATCTCGCCGCTGTACCAGAGCATGCCGTGGGGGTCGTTATCGGCGGCGTTGATCATCTGTTCAAGAAAATCCTGCGCCCATCCCCGGTCGGGCCCGAGATATGCGATATACTCGCCCCGCGCGTGCTGAAGGCCTAGGTTGCGGGCAGCGGCCTTGCTCTCTTCCTTGCAGCGGAGGATCTTTATTTTCGGGTCCGTGAATTCGGCTATAAGCTTTTGCGTACAGTCCACCGATCCGCGATCGACAATTATCAGTTCCCAATTCTCTTCCGTCTGGGCCATGACCGAGAGGATGGTGCGCCAGAGCGAGTGGGCCTGGTTGCGGGTTGTGAGGATTATGCTTACTTTAGGTTCCATCTTACGTCACTCCATTGAACGTGGTTGTTTGGGTATGCGCGGGGGTATTGCAATGTTGTTTGTTGTGGTACTTGATCATTACTACGGGTAGAGGGAGGGAGCGAAACGGAAGGGTTGGAGGGGGAAATCCGTTTCGCTCCTTCGGGTTCAGTTTGTTCAGGCGCCGATATCTTCTTCCACTTCTTCAAATTCTTCTTCATCGGCTTCGGTTTTAGAGGATTTGCCCTTGGCTTTCTTCGCTTCTTCCTGCTCCTTGTTGATCAGCTCATCCGCATCGTCGCCAAAGTAGATATCGCGGAGTTTGGTGTTCAGATCATCGCGGATATCCTGGTTGTCTTTGAGAAATTCGATCGCCTTGTCGCGGCCCTGGCCGGGGCGGGTTTCGCCGTAGCTGTACCAGGTTCCGCTCTTGGTAAGGATCTTGTTGTCCACGCCGAGGTCGATCAGTTCGCCGTCGTAATTGATGCCCTTGGAGAACATGATGTCGAAGTGGGCAAGTTTGAAGGGCGGGGCGACCTTGTTTTTCACCACCTTGACCTTCACGTTGTTGCCCGTCGCCTCGTCACCATTCTTGATGGTTCCCACGCGGCGGATGTCGAGGCGGAGGGAAGAGTAAAACTTGAGGGCGTTACCGCCGGGGGTGGTTTCCGGGCTGCCGAACATGACGCCGATCTTCATGCGGATCTGGTTAATGAAGATGATTGTGCAGTTCGATTTCTTGACGATTGATGTAAGCTTGCGCAGGCCCTGGCTCATGAGGCGGGCCTGTAGACCGACGTGGTTCTGCCCCATGTCGCCGTCAAGCTCCGACTGGGGGGTGAGGGCCGCAACCGAGTCGATAACGATGATATCGACCGCGCCGGAGCGGACCAGCAACTCGCAGATCTCCAGCGCCTGCTCGCCCGAGTCGGGCTGGGAGACGAGAAGGTCGTCGAGGTTTACCCCGAGCTTTCTTGTATAAGCAGGGTCGAGGGCGTGTTCGGCGTCGATGAAAGCAGCGGTGCCGCCTTCTTTCTGGCAGTTGGCGACGCAGTGGAGGGCGAGGGTGGTTTTACCAGAACTTTCCGGCCCGTAAAACTCGACCACTCTTCCGCGCGGTACACCGCCCACCCCGATTGCCGCGTCGAGGGAGAGGCTGCCGGTGCTGATGGCGTCGCACTCCACCTTGTAATCAGAACCGAGTTTCATTACCGATTCGTTGCCGAAGCGCTTCGAGATTTCCTCCAGCGTCCGGTTGAGCGCCTTGTCCTTGCCACTCTCGTCCTGTATCGATTTTACTTCCGCTTTTTTCTTCGCCATTTTCCTTCTCCCTGATTTTATTTGTGATTTATGTCTGCTGACTTATAAAACCCTGTGAATCCCCACCACCTTCCCGCCGATCCGGAAATCCGTAACCGAGGGGTCGACCCTGATGGGCGAGTAAAATTCGTTCTCCGGCACGAGATTGATATAACCGTCGCGCCTGTCGATGCGCTTAACCGTCGCCTCGCCCTCGACTATCGCCACCGCAATCTCGCCGTTCTCTACATTCGGCTGCTCGCGGACGATGCAGAAATCCCCGTCCCAGATTCCTGCGTCCACCATGCTGTCGCCGCGCACGCGGAGGGCGTAATGCCTGCTGCAGTCGTAAAGGTTGTCGAGTTCGAGGTAGCCTTCGAGATTCTCGATCGCACTGATCGGCGTTCCGGCCGCCACGCGCCCCACGATCGGGAGCCCGCGGTTTTCCTGCTCAAGATAATCGGGGTTGATCTCGATCCCGCGGCTCACGTTGTCGCGGCGGGAGATAAGGCCCTTCTTCTCCAGCGCCATAAGGTGGTCGCGCACTGCATTGGGCGACTTGAACCCGAAGTGGGTGCTGATCTCGCGCATGGTGGGGATGTAGTTCTCCTCCTTCATGCAGGTGAGCAGATACTCGAAAATCTCTTCCTGCCGCGCTGTAAGACCCTTCATGACCGCTCCTTTTTACTGTGCTTTTGAACAGTGCTTTTTGTAATTACTGTTCTTTTGATCAGTCTTATACTGCCTACATCGTCAATATATACTGAACATCTGTACAGTAATCAAGAAATTTAAAAGAATAATCGTGTAACAGCTTTTATCGGTTTTCGTAATTCAGGAATGACAGGGACTTGGAGGAAATAAGGTAAGTAAAAAAATTCGGTTTACACGAATTAGTGGTTTGAAGATTAACGCTTAAAGCTGTGAAAGCCGGGCTCCGACCCGAGCGTCTGGCAGACTCGAAGCTGGAGGTGGGGGGCTGACGCTCCCCACTCCTTTTTTGTATCCAGCTTTGAGCTCAAAGCGGTAAATCCCGGGGTGAGGAGCGAAGCGACGAGGG
>JAFGWW010000270.1 GCA_016936955.1 Planctomycetota bacterium
CGTGCTCAGGCTCAGCCTCTCCGGCAACCGTTCGGAGAAAAACCTGCGCGAACTCGCGGAGGCATTCCGGGAAGACCTCCTCACCAGCCCGACCATTACGCAGGTTGAGCTTGAGGGTGTGCGAGACCTTGAGATTTCGATCAACGTCTCGCAGGAGATGCTCCGCCGTTACAACACCACCCTGGGCGACATCGCCTCCAAGGTCAAGGCCGCGGCGGTTGAGCTCCCGGGCGGAGGGGTCAAGACGCCGAGCGGCGAGGTGCTTGTGAGGATGGACGAACGGCGCGATTACGCCCGTGAATTCGAGGACATCCCGATCATCAGCTCGAACGACGGCACCGAGGTAAAACTCTCCGACATGGCAGAGATTATCGACGGCTTCGAGGACACTGACGAAGCGGCGAAGTATAACGAAAAACCGTCGGTGGTAATCAACATCATGCGCATCGGCGACGAAACCCCTATCGGGGTGGCAACCGCCGCCAAGGAGATAATGGACAAGTGGAACGAGAAGCTTCCCGAAGGCCTCTCGATCAACATTCTGCACGACTGGTCGGAGATTTATCGCCAGCGCATAGACCTGCTGCTGCGCAACGCGGCAATGGGACTTACGCTGGTCATGATAACGCTGGGGCTGTTCCTTGAGATCAGGCTCGCCTTCTGGGTCATGATGGGCATTCCCATCTCCTTCCTCGGTTCGCTCCTGCTGCTTCCCGCGCTTGGCGTTTCGATAAACATGATCAGCCTTTTCGCCTTCATTACCGCCCTCGGTATCGTGGTCGACGACGCGATCGTTATCGGCGAGAATATCTTCGAGATGCGGCAGAAGGGGCTCTCCTTCTCCGACGCGGGAATCGAAGGCGCGAAGCAGGTTTCCGTGCCGGTAGTATTCTCGGTTCTTACCAACATAGCCGCCTTCGCCCCTCTCCTCTTCCTGCCGGGGATGACGGGAAAGGTTTTCGGCGTAATCCCGATCGTCGTGATCTCGATTTTCTCGATCTCCCTCGTGGAGGCGCTCCTGATTCTCCCCGCCCACCTGGCCCACCAGAGAAAGAAGGGAAAAGACGAGGCTCCGGGCACAATCGAGAAGGTGCGTTTCTGGTTCAGCGAAGCCATGCGCCACTTTATCCAGAACCGCTACGCCCCATTTTTCAGAAAAGCCCTCCACCACAGGTATCTCACCATGGCCGTCGGCCTCGGCGTTCTGGCACTCACCTACGGCCTCTTTGCGGGCGGGCACATTAAGATAATCGGTTTCCCGAACGTCTCCTCCGACACGGTCCGGGCCAGCGCCGCCCTGCCCTTCGGCTCTCCCATCAAGGATACTCGGGCCCTGACCGAACGGCTCGAGAAGGCGGCAAAAGAGGTTGCCAGGAAATATGAAAGGCCGGAGATCATCACCGGCATCTACTCCCGCATCGGCCATGACGGAAGCCACAACGCCGACGTAAGGGTTTACCTCGTCCCCGAGGACGAGAGGAAGACCACATCCGACGATTTCGCGGATTACTGGCGGAAAGAGATCGGCGAGGTACCGGGGCTTGAGTCGCTCACGTTCAAGAGTTTTGCAGGCCCGCGCGGCGGCGAACCGGTTGATGTTGAACTGAGCCATCCGGACATGGAGGTTCTTGAAACCGCATCAGCGGATCTGGCTGAACGCCTCAATAAATACGCGCTGGTAAGCGATATCGACGACGGCTTCGCCCCCGGCAAGCCCCAGCTTAACTTCAAGGTGAAACCGGAAGCCGAGAGCCTTGGCCTTACGGCAAGCACGATCGGCAGACAGGTGCGCAACGCTTTCTACGGCGCCGAAGCCCTCCGCCAGCAGCGCGGCCGCAACGAGGTTAAGGTAAAGGTGCGCCTTCCGAAATCCGAACGGGTATCGGAGCACAATATCGAGACCCTGATAATCCGGAGCCCCCAGGGGGTTGAGATACCGCTCTTCGAGGCGGCCACCCCGATGCGCGATCGGGCCTATACTAATATCAACCGGAAAGACGGCAGGCGCGTGGTCAACGTCACGGCCGACGTGACGCCGCGCAACGCCGCCGAAGACATCCGCGAAGACGTCTTCGCCAATGACCTCCCCATTATCATGGAGAAGTATCCCGGCCTTATCTGCAAGATGTCTGGCGAGCAGGAAGACATTGAGGAATCGAACAAGAGCCTTACCGGAGGGTTTATCTTCGCCCTGCTGGTTATCTATGCGATGCTTGCGATCCCCTTCAACAGTTACTTCCAGCCTCTCATCATCATGGTCTCAATTCCCTTCGGCATCGTGGGAGCTGTTCTGGGGCACCTGCTGATGGGCTACGACATCAGCACCATAAGCATGGCCGGCATCCTCGCCCTATCGGGGGTTGTGGTCAACGACTCCCTCGTCCTGATCGATTACGCCAACCAGTGCCGCAACGCGGGGGACACGCCCTTCGAGTCGGTATTCCAGGCTGGCGTCAGGCGCTTCCGCCCGATCATCCTTACCAGCTTCACCACCTTCGGCGGGCTGGCCCCCATGATTTTCGAGACCTCGGTGCAGGCAAAGTTCCTCATCCCCATGGCGATTAGCCTCGGTTATGGAATTCTGTTCGCAACCCTGATTGCCCTGCTTCTGGTTCCAGCACTCTATCTGATCCTCGATGACATCGGGAATCTATGGAAGCGTTATCTGAGCTCGTGAAAAGCGATACGACCCCACACCGGCAGCGCGCATAGCGTGGCAAACATCGGATTTCGCCCATATCGAAATTCGGTAAAACACACCAAAATCAGGCAGCGTTATTTTTTTTGATTTTACTGTTGCAGATATAAAAAAAACTGATAAAAATATTCCACCGATTTCAGCGGCTTAACCGTCTGCCACCCCCGATAATTCGGCAGACACGCGACTTTACCAAGACCAGTTGCCATAATGCATTATTCGCGGCGGTCAAATTGCGAATAAACAAATATTGAAACGCCAGATTTTTCTTTAAGACTTTAAATTGCAAATTTAAATATAGCCGGAATACCAAATGTCAAACACCCTTGAACCCCTGAGTGCGGCAGAGCCAGTCCAGACAGAGAGAAAAAAAGCATTCACCATACGCGCCATACTGCTTGGCCTGCTCGGTGTCATCTTCATAAACGCCTTCACCGGCTTCAACGACGAACACATCCACTCAACCCTATTCATCGGCAACCATCTCCCGACCGGCGTATTCTTCATCATCTCCCTTGCAACTCTCCTGTGGAATCCCCTTGCAAAACTGATATCGACGCTTCTCGGCATCAACTCGGAAAAACTGGCTCTCTCCACACGTGAGCTTGCTGTATCGATGACAATGCTTCTCGCCGGCAGCTGGACTCCAAGTTCAGGTTTTTACCGCTATTTCCAGCGCCACCTTATTCTGCCCTGGTTCAAGGAACTGACAAAAACCAACTGGCAGAAATACGGAATTCTTGAGTATCTGCCAAAAAAGCTCTTCCCCCTTCCGATCGATTCCGCAGCCGATAACAAACTTTACGAAACGGTATATACGGGGTTTGTTACCGGCATTGCCAGCGGCGACAAGGTGGTCTGGCCCTGGAGCAGCGCCATGACCTCGCCCATCGGCGACAGCGGCCTCTCCGTCTGGGACGCGTGGGCCGCGCCGCTGGCGTACTGGACGCCCTTCATGATCTGCTTCGCCGTCGCGACCATCGCCCTCTCCCTTCTGGTCCACAGGCAGTGGGCGCACCACGAGCAACTCAGCTATCCCCTCGCGTCGATCTCGACATCTATCATCACTCGCGACAAGGGCAGGATTCTGCCTGACATATTCTACTCCAAGCTTTTCCTCTGGGGTGCAGGGGCGGTGCTTTTCATACACATGATCAAGCTCGGTAATATCTGGTACCCGCAGACCATTCCCGGCATCACGCTGTACTGGTTCCTCCCACTCGACAAGCTTTTCCCCTCTCTCAACAATTGCGGCGGCCCCGTCTGGCAGCTCAAGAGTGGCACGCTCTTCTTCACCATCATCGGGGTTAGCTACTTCATTTCAAGCCAGATCGGCCTGACCATGGGTATCTCTAACATTTTGCTCGTGCTCATCCTCGCGCAGATCTATCTTGCCACGGGCAAGCCGGTAAACGAGGAATACATGGAGGTACAGCGCGGCGGAAGTTATCTCGCCTACGCAATCATCCTTATCTATACCGGACGCTCGTATTACTGGTCTGTATTCTCTAAAGCTTTCAACTTGAAAAAAGGGAAGGATTACGAGGAGGACGGCATTATCGCCGCTCGCCTCTTCACCCTCTCCTTCGCCGGCTTCATCGCCATGCTCTGGGTAATCGGCCTCGACCCGCTTGTGGCTGTTCTCTTCGGCGCAACCACGATGATGATGTTCCTGGTCTTCACGCGTATCATTTGCGAATCGGGCGTGCCGTTCCTGCAGACCGCATGGCAGCCGGGAACGTTTCTGGCCAAGGTGCTCGGCTTCTCCGCCATAGGCGCCGCGCCGCTTACCATTATATACTGGCTCAGCACGATTCTCGCGCAGGACCCCCGCGAATGCATGATGCCCTACATCTCCACTTCGCTCAAGATCGCGGACGACACGAAGATCAAAATACGCGCCGTGGCC
>JAFGWW010000271.1 GCA_016936955.1 Planctomycetota bacterium
GGCGAGGAGGACGACCTTGAGGCGCTCGCTGGCGTGGTCGCGCACGAGGGTTGAGGCCTCGCAGTTTGAGATATGCCCGTGGGGGCTGCGGATGCGTTTCTTGAGATTGGCGTGGTAGGGGCCGTGCTCAAGCATGTGGGGGTCGTAATTACTCTCGAGCACCACCGCGTCCAGCGTGGGCAGCACTTCGATAAGCTCGGGGAAGAGGTGGCCGAGGTCGGTGAAGACGCCGCAGCGCACCCCGTTCCTTTCAAGAACCAGCATGACCGGGTCGCGCCCGTCGTGGGGCGTGCGGATGGTGTATACATGGAAGCCGCCCACCGAGAGGACGTTGCCGGCCTGGAAGAGCCGGGGGCCCACCACGCGGCGCATGCTCTTCTCGCAGACGGCGAAAGTCCCTTCCGTCATCAGCAGCGGCATACCGTGGCGGCGGGAGAGGATGCCCGCGCTTTTGGAGTGGTCCATATGGTCGTGGGTCAGGATCACGGCGTCAACGCGGTCGATGTGGCCGCCGACTTTCTCGACCCCGTCGGCGATGCGTTTGCCGCTGAGGCCCGCGTCGACCACGATCGCCCCGTCGGGGCTCTCGGCGTAGACCGCGTTTCCGGAAGAACCGCTGGCGAGGGTGGCTATCTTGAATTCAACCGCCATTGCCGTCCCTCTCGCGCACAAGCTCGTCCCTCAGTCCGTGGAAAAAGGGGAAGTACCTTCCCGATGCGTAGTCAGGAAAAGTCCATTCAAGGGTATTGAACTTTTCGTGCCTGTAGATCAACGTAACCTCTCCGTAAATTCCGTGGTCGAGATAGATGCGGTGCGAAAAGTTTTTCGCGCTCGCGAGAACCACCTTCTCAAGGGCAAGGTAGCCGGGGTCGAGATTCACCGGCCGGGGAAATCCGCTTCCCAGCGCCGCGGCGAGTTCGCCCTCCATCTCATTGGTTCTCTTCTTGCATCCGGCGAGAACGCCGGGGCTTACCGATTTACGGAAGGCGAAAAACTTCCGCACTATGGCAGGTCCGGTAACCTTGGCGTAATAAGCCGAATTGTCGAAGGGGAAGGTTTCGCTCTCAAGGCCGATCTCCCCCCATTCTTTCCCGAGGGTTTCGCGAACCAGATCAAGATGGCTTTCCTGCTCGGCCAGCACGGCGACAAAGAGTTTGACCGGATGTGGCAGATAAACCTCAGCCATGTTTCCCCCGTGGCATGCCGTTCTGGACCGATACGGCATTTGAAGCAAGACAGTTTGTCTTCTATTTGCCCATATATCAAGTTTTTATTCGCGAAATGCAATGCGGTGCTGTGTGTAGGATCTCTTGTAACATCAAATATCTCAAGAAATTAAAGTTAAAACCGGCGAATTAAAAAAAATCAAAACCCTTCCCGTGTGCCAAGCATATTTATAGGTGTAAGTGACAAATGACCCGGTCGGGAGGTATCATGATGAATATTGACTTGCGCGCCCCATCAAAAGTTATGCTGCTGATTCTTGCGGCTTTGTTTGTATCCGCTGCCTCTCGGGCGGCAGGATATCTTATCATTGGCCCGATCGAACCGCCTGTGGTAATCCCCATCGAAACGCCGGATACGCCACCCGTGCATATCCGCCATCCCCAGATGATTCAGGTCAAGGAGCACCACGTTTCGGTGATGATAAAGAGCGGCATAGCCGTCACCACGGTGGAGCAGGTTTTCCATAATCCGAACAACCGGCAGGAGGAAGGCACTTACATCTTCCCTCTCGAAAATGATTCGGCGATCCAGTCTTTCTCGCTCTGGATGGGCGGGAAGGAGGTCAAGGGCGAGTTAATTGAGAAAAACAAGGCGCGCAAGATTTACGAGGACATTGTCCGCACCATGCGCGACCCGGCCCTGCTCGAGTATGCGGGCAGTCGCCTGTTCAAATGCCGCGTATTTCCCATTCCCGCCAACGGCGATATGAGGATAAAGCTGACTTACAGCCGGCAGCTTGCGATTGACTCCGGCCTTGCGTCTTACACTTACCCCCTGCGCGGCAGCACCGGCAATAATGGCGCAGGCAATATGGCGGCAGACCATAACAACCTTACCCTCTCGCTCGACATCGAGGACGAGCATGACATCCTTAATATCTATTCTCCCTCCCACCGTATCGACGTTGTCCGCAAAAGCCCGAAACACATGAAAGTCTCTTTCGAGCAGAGGTCGGTGAGCAGCGAGAAGGATTTCAAACTCTTTTATAATGTCAGCACAAAAGACGTGGGCCTCTCCATGATTCCTTTCCGTGAAGATGGGCGCGACGGGTTCTTCATGGCCATCCTCACCCCCCGCGACTTCACCGACAAGACCGAGGTTGTGGGCAAGGACATTGTCTTCGTCATCGACAAGAGCGGCTCCATGCTGGAAGAGGGCAAGATCAAGCAGGCGCAGAAAGCACTGACCTTCTGCCTCAAAAGCCTGAGCGAGAAAGACCGCTTCAGTATCGTATCCTTCGCCACCGAGGCGGAGAGCTTCGCGCCGGAACTCAAAAAGGTGAACGCGGAGAACGTGGCCGAGGGGCTCCGTTTTGTGGACAGGCTTATCGCCCGTGGCGGAACCGCCATCGATGAGGCGATGCAGAGCGCGCTGGCCATGAATACCGACACTTCGCGCCCCTTCATGGTTGTCTTCCTCACCGACGGCGAGCCGACAATGGGCGAGCGCGATCCGAAGAAGATTCTCGCCAACACCAGGAACGCGGCGAAGGAGAACGTGCGCGTCTTCAGCTTCGGCGTGGGCTATAGCGTAAATACCGACCTTGTGGAGATGCTCGCTCGCGAGAACGGCGGCACCTCAACCTTCGTGGTGCCGGAGGAGGATCTGGAGATCAAGGTCAGCTCCTTTTACTCCCGCATCGCGAGCCCGGTAATGACCGGCGCGGTTGCCGAGTTTGTCGGCCTCGACACCTATGACGTCTATCCCAAGAAGATTGGCGATATCTTCAAGGACCAGCAGCTCACCATCGTGGGGCGCTACCGCAACAGCGGCGCCCACGCGGTTCGCCTTTCCGGCAAGGTGGCGGGCGAAGAGAAGACCCTGACCTATGAAAACACCTTCCCCGCAAAGGAAACGGCCAATGATTTTCTCCCGCGCATCTGGGCCTTGCGCAAGGTCGGTTATCTTCTCGATGATATCCGCCTCCACGGCGAGACGAAAGAGATCCGGGAAGAGATAATCTCCCTCAGCAAGGAGTACGGGATCATGACCCCTTACACGAGCTGGCTTGTGATTGAGGATTATAGAACCCGCTCGAATGATGCTCCGCTAACCACCGGAGTCCGGAGCCCGGAGGTCTTTGAGGATGCAATGCCTCTTGAGGAGATGAAGAGAACCGGATCGGTACACATAGGCGGTGATGTTGACGTTGCTGTCGAGAAACAAGCAAAGGAGCGTTATGAAAAGGCTGCCGGCAGTTCCAATGATGGGGCAAACAATAGTGTCGATACGGAAGAAGTCGTCAATATGGCTGAGTATGCCAAGTCGCTCCAGTCTGCGGGGGAGGACGGGCTCAACTTCGGAGCTCGCGAGGAAGTGGAAGATGTTGATGCAGACAATACCTCCGATACCCTCAGCGTTGCCGTAAGCCAGACGACGCTGCGCGGCGGCTCCATCGACTCAGCTGCCACGCGGAGGCTGCAGAAAGACGAGAACCTTAAAGCCGACGGCACCTATGACATGAAAAACGCGAAAGGCGAAAGCCTTGTCCGCAATATCGCCGGCCGTACATTCTACAGAAAAGGCGGGCGCTGGATCGACAGCTCCATAACCAATGCCGACAAGCTCAACCGCATAAAGGTAAAATATCTCTCGGACGAGTATTTCGGATTGATAAAGGATAAACCCGAACTGGCCCGGTTCTTCAGCCTCGGCGCGAATGTAACCGTCCAGCTCGGCGAGAACCTCTACGAAGTTTACGATCAGGCCAACTGACCTCCCCGCCCATTTTCCGTTCGTGCTGAGCTTGTAGAAGTGCGAATGGAAAATGGGTAGCCCCGTCCATCCTTCGGCAAGCTCAGGACGAACGGGGCTTTTTCGGTATTAACGGGATGTTCAAGCGAGATTTTCCGGGGCATGGAAATTTTGTGGTTCAGAATACTTGATCCCCCGGTTTTCTCGTGTATCATTATTTTTATGAAACTGTTTAAGAAAGCCCGGGCAGAAGCGCACGGGTGTCCGCGTTGTGGAAGTTATAAGACTGTACGATACGGGTCAATCCTGAACCGCATCTTCAGGTTCCTTGTGGGTAAGAACCAGAAGTGGCGCTGCAATGAGTGCGAAACCCGTTTCCGCCCTTCGATCAGGGGTGGGATCTCCGGCCGCAAGCGCCTTATCCTTACGGCGGTCGTCTCATGCCTTTTTTTCTTGTTCATTTTCCACGGCCTTCTCACGACCCATCCCAAAGTATGGGTGAAGCAGCAGATTGTGGCGGTTTATAAATTTGCCTACGGCGACGAGCATAAGGTGAAGATGCACGAGCAGCTCGGCTTTCTGTATGACGATCTTGGCGACGAGATGGACGACTACCAGGGACATGATTTCTGAAAAACACGCATCTATGGGGGCATGCTTATTCGGGAGCCCCGGCGGTGGGATGAAAAAGCCCAAAAAAAGCCGATAAAAAGAAAAACTTAATCTTGACAAAGCACCCCCTTGCAAGTAAATTACTTCACTTCGCTGAAGGTGCATAGCTCAGCCGGTAGAGCACCGCCTTTTTAAGGCGATGGTCGGGGGTTCGAATCCCTCTGCACCTACCACTGACGAATTCAGATATCCGCGCACCATAAAGCGGTTTAATGCTGAAAGAAAATATAGACGTCCCTATCGTCTAGCCTGGTCTAGGACACCAGCTTTTCAAGCTGGCGACTGGGGTTCAAATCCCCATAGGGATGCCAACTTTGTTTTAGGGCCACCAATAAGGTTTAAACCGTTGGTGGCCTTATCTTTGGAGGTGTTCAAAAAGCCCTCTTCCCGAGTCCACCTTAGGGTGGGGCCAAGAAGGATCGCCTGCAGCTCTTTCTTCTTGTCTGGGCTTGACTTACGCCAAAATTTACCGGGTTCAAACAGAAATTCCAAAACCGCCTCTAAATCTTCCTGCAAAAGCATTATGTCACCGATAGAATCCTGCTCCTCCATTATCACTTGAGCCAGCTCAGCTTGTATCGGATTTAATTTTTCTTCATAAGTTTTCCGGCTGATCGTTTCGGATATCAAGAGATCCAAAAGGCGATCTTTCTTCTTCTCGATCGATGCCCTTAACTTCAAGCGGCGGTCACGATCTTCAACAACATCAGAGTGTATTTTTCGGTATGTCCTGACGATGGTTTCCTTGATGAGCTTTGCTTTCCCGGGAGTGATAGAATAATTATCGAGCATTACAGCAAATGCTTCATCCATCTTATCAACCATCAAAGCTTGCCTACTGCAAGAGGTGCAGCGGTAGTAGGCGTATTTATTCTTTTTCCCTTTCGACCAACCGCCGGTTAGGTGCTTACAAACTTACAGAGTGGATATCGGATACCATCGGCTTGACTGACGTATTGGCAGACAAGTTCCTTTGGGTAGCGCGGGCACTTGGATTAGTGAAAAAGGAACTGTCTTCAGACGAGATCAAAAAGGGCATGAAAGATGCCGTGGATATTGAAGGCACAAACGCTTGGAAAGCGAATAAGCTCGGGATGTCGCTTGAAGAGTGGAAGAAGCACAATGCAGCGAAAAACCAATCAACATCACCCACCGTTAACGCCTCTTCGGGCGGAACATCCATAAGCCGTCATGCTCCCGGCATGGAATCGGAAGAGTGGTATACAACCGAGCTTAAAAGGTATGAATCCATACGGCAAGAATGGCTGGATGAACTCGATCGCAAACGGGCGTCTGAATTGATGGATCTCGACAATTACTATCGAGAGAAGAAAGACATCATGACGACTGGATTGCAGAATGAAATATTCTTGCTGAGTGAGCAGCGTAAAGTGGCAGCTCAAAACACTGAGACATCTGACGTCGACCTAATGCAGATGGATGCTGAAATAGAAGCTCGCAAAAAGATGCTAGAGAATGTCCTTAAAGAAATAGACCACGCCAAAGAAATGGACAATCGAAGGGCTCAAGAGAGCGCAGCACGTAGCGCTGGAGTTATCGCTTCGGCCGGAAGAGACACCGAGCGGACTAAACTTGAAGCTGAATATGCCAATGGCACTATCGCGATGGAAGAATATTATTCACGCCGTCAACGACTCACACAGGAAGCCATTAATCAGGAAATAAAGCTCCTCGAAATACAGAAGAGCCATGCAACAACTGTCGAGCAATTGGGGCAGATCAACGCCAGTATTTATGCAAAGCAAGAGGAATTAAAAAGATCTTCGATGCAGACAGAGCGTGATCTACAGGAAGCGCAGAAAGAAAGGAGCAAGACCGTCGAATCGATCCTCGCTCAAGCAGCTGAGCGCCAGATGGACGAAAACGAAAAACTGGTGGCCAGACAAAAAGAAGAAATGGCTTCCTTGATAGATGCGGGGGGTAATGCTGACCAGCAGAAGAAGCTGAGTTTGTTCCATCAGCTGGAGCGCATACAGCCAACCGACAACACTATTAGCTCACAAGGGACATGGAGTGGCGATGTCGCAGCAAGAGGTATCAAGGCTGGCGGCGAGAGGGTGTTAGAACAGCAACTGGAGATACAGCGCAATATTGCCGACAGCACCCAGAAAACAGCAGAGAAGCTGGAAAATCTTAGCTTGGGACTGACGTAATGATTGTAAAAGAAATTTTCGATAGCCGCAAAACCACGAATGATTCAGGCAAAAAAACTATGGTTTGCCTGTATCACGTTAACACAAATGATCCGTATGAGGCAGAGCAATACGGGCCAGCAATGTACCAGTCTTATGGCATAGACCTTTATGTGAAAACTAAAGTAGCGACAAGGTTGAAGAGCCAAGATGGCTGGTGTTTGCTTGAGGTAACATATGCCACCCGGGATCAATCTTCTGGCGCAACACCAAATCAGGATTCATGGGAAATCGACATGTCTTCCCAAACCGTCCATGTAAGCCACGTCGAGAAGAATACTGATCAGATAGATTATGATGTTTATGGAATCAATATGCCATCAGCGAATGTTGGCACTGCTATTGGGAAAACTGACCGGGAAATTAAAGGCACTGATATATACATTCCTGCTGAGACCTATCGGTATACAAAGTGGTTTTATCAGAGCCAGATAAGCGCAATTCATAGCAGTGTAAGAGCTGTGCGGAATAAGACAAATGATGCAAATTGGAAGCTGTGGAATCGCGGAGAGGTGCTCTTTCTCGGAGCCAGGTTGGGTCAATCTGGCAATGAGTTGGTCGAGGTTAACTTTGATTTCCTCATAGCTGAAAACAGGCAGAATATATCAATTAATATGCTAGATCCAACCAAACAGCAGAATGGCAAGTATCTCAAATCGTCTTACACGACAAGCGTGATCGTTCCGGAGAAGAAAGGGTGGCAATATCTTTGGTATAGAGATAAGCCCGTAAAGCTTTACAACTCTTCTACTGACGTTAAGCCTGTATCAGAATCCGATGTGATTATTAGCGCTCATTTATCGTCGCTTTATCGAGAAGCAAACTTTGCCGTTTTAGGGATAGGCGCGTGATCAATTTCCCAACACTATATACTGGACAGATGCCATCGGCAGGCGATTGGAATAAGCTCACGAAAGTCGTGAGCTCTTTGTCGTCTATCTCAGCGCGTGGACTGTCTGTTACTTTTTCTCAGCATGGCCTCACATTATCGACTGGACAATCCCAGTTAACATTTAAAGAGCCTGCCCAGATAGCTAATGCCGAGAATATCGGAACTTCGATCCTATACCCCATGGATGTTGCGATGATTACGTGGCCCATGCAGCTACAGGATTCGCAAAGCAAGAGAACTGGACACTCAGGCGATGATAGTAAGCCAGAATCTTTCTTGGGTACGCGTACACTGGAAATAACAGAGCCCACAGATTACCACTTCGGGAGATTCTGCGTGTGCGCGCAAAAGATTGAGCCGGGAACGGTAGGCATGGTTTACCATTCCGGGGTGTGCCTATGCAACATTGCGCGTAAGCACGATGTGTATAAAAACGGATCTCGTTATCCGGACAGGGCCGACACGGTAAAAGGGGAGACATATTTGCAGCTATCTGAGGTGGGGGCTGCTCAAGTGCTATGGATCTATGGTGCCCCAAACGAAGTCACAGAGCCAGTGCCTGCAGTAATCAGATTTGAGGCCCGCAATACAACCGCGGTTGGTGTATGGGAAGATGGCAACAGAGATAACAGGGGATTATCAGAGGTGCTTGAGTTTGATGACACAGTCACCATTGAGAGCATTTACCCTGGAGTGATTAAGCTCGATAAGAATGAGGGCGCCTGATGATAGTTTTCGTCAATAGCGAAGGGAAGCCGTTGCCAGTCGATTGCGTGCACCTGGGCGAGAAGATGCGTTGTGTACGGGTTACTCCCGGAGCTTACCGGATAGAGGCATCTGGCGACACCTTTGAAATAACTGTGACCGTAACGCGGGACAAGGTAATCACAGTGTCGAGAGCGATATCTGTATCGGGCGGAACCAAAGATAAATACACATCCGGCATGGCCACTGTCACCAAGGATCGACACGTCACAAGCAACAAAGTAAGGTCGGTGACGAAGTGGGTCGGTACTGTATCGAGAGTAAGCTCGCATGGTGTCGATAAGCGCACAACTAAATATGTAACCATAATGAAGTATGTTTGAGGTGAACCATGCCAATCTTAATTGTTGATAAGAACGGAGTTGAATATGTGGCCGCTGCGCTCAGTTTTGCGGCTGGGCTGCATGCCGGAAATAATGTCTGGCGAGTAAGCAACTGCGGAGCAAAAACGACCAGAGAGATAAAGAGGACGGTAACACGCCAGTTAACGAATACCGCCACCAAGCGGGTAACAAAGTGGGCGGCAACAAAAGATCATGGGCGTGTAAGCGGGGATAATTTATCTACCGCGAATAAGATAGTCTCTGATTTTAAAGGGTCTCAAACAGTCACGCGAGAAGCATACAAGATAGTAACAAGAGGGGTCACGAATCCGCTCATGCCTACCCAGTATGGGACGGTAGAAAAAAACGTTACAAAAGAGGTGACGGTGGCAGGCACATGCGCCGATTGCAATTACAAAGCCGTTGTGGTCAATATAGATATTGGTGACCACACAAACTTCTTTCCATTTATCACTAATGGACAAGATTATACACTTGTTTTTGGACGCGGACAGTGCGGTTCTGGCAATACCTGCTGTTGGGGATTTGAATACGGAGATTGGCAAGGAAACGCTGACAATTCTGGACATGTGACTATCGGTGTTGATTCTTATTCTATTCCCGGCACCGTTTTCGTAAACCGAATCGACTTTGGTTATCATTGGGATTACTGTAACGGTGGTTATGCTACAGCCGCATTTATGGACGGTATTCCGGGGGCTGGCTCTCCGGGAGACTTAATACTATGCGGAGATATTGGAACGCCGAATTATACATATAGCCAAACATATTACGCAGGAAATTTGCTTAGTGGCGGGTGTAACTTAACCGCACCAACAGATATTATTCACGAGGTTGCTAATATTCAGGTGAAGCAATGGATACCATAAATTGCACGCAAAAACTCGTGGATGCTTTTCTTGAAACCGGTAAATGCCCAAACTGGCCTGATTTCAACATGGCTAATCCTGCCTACCTTTGCAGCGTGTGTTCACATAAACCAGTAGAAGCTATTTTGCCAGATAGTATTAGCGAGAGAAAATGCTCGTATATGTTCGATACCAGCAAGCAAGTACCGGATAGGCCATGCAAAGGCAATTGGATAATATGCCAAAACCCAGACTCAAAGATATATCAGCAAAAAAATGTATGGAGTTCGTGTAATTGCAAGCCGCATGCTTGCAGATTTTACAAAGCGGAGGGAAGCAATGAGGATCAGTGTAATAATTAATTCTTACAACGAGGGCCCGGATCTTGAGAGAACAATCAGGAACTTCACAGAGAAGGCAGGCGGTGCGGTATTATCTTTTGTCGTTATCGCAGACGGCACTTCCGATGGGTCTGCGGATTCGCTTGATGATAAGGTTGTTGTGCTCAAAACTGCGGAGAGGATTGGCTGCGGTCAAGCGAAGCATTTAGGGGTTAATTACGCCCTCGAACATCAATCACCTCAGTTCATTTTCCATAGCGATGGGCATGGTAGAATTATAAGCGGAACACTGTGGGATATAGCCAGAGAAGGAATGGAGAGGTCTCCATGCGTTATAACTCCGGCGGTCGGCCCGTTAGGGTGCAAGCATGTTGTTAAGTGTAAGCAGGATGGCCGTCATGCCATAAAGGGTAAATGCGAGGTAGATTGCCCCGATTACGAAGATCCTGAGGGAATGCCAAGAAATTGCTATCATGGCGGAATGATAGGCTGGAAGAGATCTGACTACAGAGAGCATGGGGTTTTCTGTGATTACACATTAGGAAAGCCAAAAGATAAAACATCAGTTGTGCAAACAGTAAATCCATCGGCCTTTGGTTATACGCCAGAGACATTAAAAAGAATCGGTGGATGGAATAGATACCCAGGAGTTTGGGGGTCTCAGGAAGCCGGCATCTCCCTCCGGTGTTGGTTCACCAAGACCCCCATTTATTGTACCCGCCAAGATTACGTCTGCCTATTGCATAGATACCGCAGCTGGAACCATCCTAGCGGGGAAGCTGTTGCCCCTTACACCATCCCGCTTGAGCACAGGAATGTAAATTGGCGTTATATGCACCGGATGATGTTTGATGACGACACATGGGAAAAGGTGTGGGCTCCATGGTTCAAGCGGCTCCACAATGATCCCAAGGCCGATAAGTTGCTTGAGGAATGCGAGTGGCTCGATGAGCAATTGGCTGATTTTAGGAAGCTTAAACAGAGATCCGATGATGAATTCTTCCAAGAGGTGCTTGGTTTTGACAATCCCGGGAAAATGAAAATGAGAGAGGGCGCCACGCGAGCGCTTTATTGTATTTCTGCCGGGATCGGCAATGCGCTTATGTGCATCCCCGCAATCAAGGCTTTGTCTGAGCTTTCCAAACAACCAGTAGATGTCTGGGATTGCGGACTGAATCAGTCTGATGCGAAAGACCTTCTCGCCAGCCAGTCATTTATCCGTAAGGTTATCCATAAAGAGGAAGTGCCAGATGTCACATGGTATAAATACATAATCGGATCATACTGGGCGAGTGGGCCGATGTTTGTCCCTATAGACTCGGTTGCTTTTGATGTTGACCGGGGATGGAGGACGCAGCACGAGGTGGAATGCAACATGGCCGCTGTCAGGAAAGCCGGGTATGTAGGGGTAACGCCTACAGCCGAACTCCAATCATGGCAGCAGGGTGATTATGGACTACCCAAGGATTACATTGCGGTTGGTGTGGACTGCGCTGCCCATGAAGCTAAAAAGTACCCCCATTGGGAAATACTTTGCAAAAGGATAAAAGACAGCGGGGTAAATATTGTTTTCCTCGGTGGTGCCGGAGCCGATGAGCCATGGATGGATTCGCTTGGAATTAATCTGTGCGGAAAGACGACTCTGGCCAGCGCAGCCGGGGTGCTGGAGTTGGCCAGAATGTATGTTGGCCTTGATAATGGATTATCTCACATGGCCGCAGCTGTCAGGACTCCTATGCTTGTTCTTTATGGGCCTAGTTCGGAGAGAAAGAACAGGCCATGGAGCCAAGCTGTTAGGGTAATACGATCTGGGCAATACAGTTGTGCCCCTTGTTGGGATAAACCAAGCATCTCGAAGTGTGATTGCCAGAACCAAGGGAAACGTCCCTGCATGATAGCTTTAGATCCAGCTTATTTAGCAGACGAGATCCTTTATATGCTGGATGCTCCCGCGTGGGCGTGTGGAGACACATGGCCGCTGTATCTCAGCCGAAAGCAGGTTATGACGAATATGAATGCGGAGCCGCTTCAAGCGCATGAAGAGTTCTCCGCCCTAATAGATCTTCTCCGGGATGAGCAGATTAAAAACGTGGTTGAGATTGGCAGTGCGGATGGAGGGTGGCTTGGCATTATTGCAGGGGCGTTGGGGGGGAAATTAAATCTTTTCTCGATCGACCCAGATCCGAACAGCTTTTTTGATCCGGAGAATTGCCCCGAAGATCACCCAAGGGGATTTGGCAGTGTTAGCGAGTTACTGGTAGGGAATGGACATACGGTTAAGCATATACCGCTCCGTTCTGATGATCCTGCGGCAACCAATCATGTTCTGGCGTGGACAGGTAACTATGGAAATATCGATCTGTTGCATATAGATGGCAACCACAGCATGTCAGCGTGCTTGAGAGATTGGGAGATGTACAAAGATTATGTCCGGCCCGGAGGGTTCATCGTGTTCCATGATGTGGTGAATTGCAAAGGGGTGAAGGCTGTGTTTGAGGACATTCAGAGCAAGGAAGAAGCATATCGAGTTTGGCAATTCAGGGCATTCACAAGCGAGAGGCCTCGGGGTATTGGAGTTATACAACGACCTTTGATTGACGCCACTAAATAAATAAAGCGCCGGCTAAGGTCGGCGCTTTTTCTTCACACTGATAACGTTCTTGTGTCCGATTGGTTCGTTTACAATACCATAGATCCCTCGCTTTGTTTGCTTCAGTTCGACGATCCCGAGTACCCCATCCGACTGAGGAAGGGGGGCTTTGCTGTCAGGAGGCCCCGTGTCTATGAATCCACTTGGGGATTCACATAAGGGACAATCGCTAGGGAGAGCCTTATTCACTGGCCAGTTAAAGCCATTCAAGCAGGTTACGCACCGAATCCATCTCATGGCTTTATTTGAATACCGCTTCCTTGAGAACGACATTCAAATAGTCATGCTTCTTTTCGCTTTTAATAGCACAGCTTTTTATTACAGCTGAAAGGTTTGAGAACTTATCCTTGTCGAGCTTTAATGCGGATTCATCATCTGACCAGATTTCAAAATTAATGGTGATCTTGGTAATTGCATCTGCTCCACGATAGTTGTCGTATTGAGCCCTGATTTTGTATTTCCCCCACGGCTTATCGGCCTTACCGACCTCAAGAATCTTCACCCGTGCTTTTAGAATATTGCGGGGGTGGGTTTTATTGAATTCCTCTATCCATACATCCTTTTGGGCTTTGGTGTTCTGCTTGCGGTAGTCCCTCAGCAGTTCCCGATATGTATCGATAGTGAATGTCTCTGGTTTAAATTCTTGTTCCGGGGCTTTCGCAGGTGCTGCGTTATCCCCGCCGTTTTTTACCTCAACCGCTGGCGTGTCAGTTTTCCCGGTAGGGATTAAGGCAATCTTATACCAACAAGAACCTCCCTGCTTGTCGGGTATAGTGACAACGAATTCTTCACCGATTTTCTTTGCCTCGACTGGTGTACGAGGTTCGATTACATCTTTTCCTTTTTCGACAGAAGCATTGACGAGCTTAACGGTATATCCTTCATACGGGAGGCTGATCTCGCAGACATCAGAATAGGAAAATCCGTCACCCTTAGACCACTTTGGCATCCAGTCTTTACCGTTAATAACGGTTGGAGCATCTAGCCCCCTATGCTTACCCGGGAGAGATGTTTTGCTTTTATGAATCCAATAAACCCCATCTTGCTTAACATGCAGCTCAGATCCACCGTCAATAAGGGCCTCAAAAGTTAAAGCCGGTTTTTCTTCAGCGAAGCAGGTTGAGCAAAACACCAGAATGAAAACGATGATATAACGCACGTATGACCTCCTATTATTTCCCCTTCTCTGTTGCGCGTCTGGATGTGTCTGCACCAGATATAAATTAGCGCGGATTTAATCTGGCGCAAGTTTTTTTTGTTCCACAGAAAAATATCCGATTTTAGGTGACATGAAATATACCCTTATCCAGCCTTCAATACACCCGCCAATTTCGATATGAAAGCAGATATGGTGTTCAAAGTTTCACAACTTTGGGATGCCAATCTTAGGATGGCCGGCAGAGATTCTGCCGGCCATCTGTTTTTATCCCTCTCTTGCTTCCTGACAATTCCTGTATCACGCGGCTTGACAAGCCTGCCGGTTGGACGGTATAGTTCCTGTATCAGAGGTTTGATTGCAGGAGATTGTTTGTCTACGATTGTTCTTGTCTGCGGTGCTTTGGCGGATTCTGTTGCCTAGTCATGAAAGTTGGTCTTTCCTGACATCTGCAGCATCTACCGCCATTCTGTTACGGGTCTCCCGATCCGTTGCGCCGCATAATTCCCGAACAGCTTAAACCGCCCGCATATGCGGGACGGCGACCATTGCTGCATGCCCTTTTGCATTGGCAGTGTGCGTTCCGTGGATAAGAGCAGGCTGCGCTCACGATAATCCGTGGCAGGGCCTGAACGACAAGGACTTAAATATAATGGATAAACCATTCATTCCCATGCTGGAGGAACTCGGCTGGTCTCCCCTCTGGGCCAATGCCTTTTCCGCCGACAATTCTTCAAACTGTGTTCCTGCACGGGTTCTCCGCGAACACCGGGGGGCTTATTCGCTTTTATGTGAAGCTGGGGAGGTCCAGGCCGAGGTGAGCGGGCGTTTCCGGCATTCAGCGCGGATGCGCCGTGATTTCCCGACTGTTGGCGACTGGGTTGCGGCAGAGATTCCCCATATTGATTCGCGCGCCGTGATTCATTCGGTGCTGCCCCGGCATTCCGCCTTTGTCCGCCGGTCGGCCGGGACGAAGGGGGAGGAGCAGGTTGTGGCCGCCAACGTGGATACCGTATTTCTCGTGAGCGGCCTTGACCATGATTTTAACCTGCGCCGGATCGAACGTTACCTGACCCTTGCCTACGAGTCGGGGGCAGACCCGATTATCGTGCTTAACAAAGCTGACGTGCTTGAGGATTTGGAGCATGCAAGGCAACAGGCGGAAGGCGTTGCTTATGGGGTTCCGGTGCTGGTCGTCAGCGCCGCGACCGGCCGGGGACTGGACGAGCTTCGCAAGACTTTTACTGCTGGCATGACCGGCGCGCTTCTTGGCTCTTCCGGCGTGGGGAAGTCGACGCTTGTCAACGCGCTGCTCGGGCGGGAGGCGCTGCGCACCGCTGCGGTTCGGGAGAATGACAGCAAGGGGCGCCATACCACCTCGCACCGGGAGCTGATCCCCTTGCCGGGTGGGGCGGTGCTTATCGACACTCCCGGCATGCGCGAGTTGCAGCTTCTTGCCGACGATAGTTCCCTCGCCCAGTCTTTCGACGAGATTGCGGAAGCTTCCGTGCATTGCCGTTTCAAAGATTGTTCACATACGGGCGAGCCGGGATGCGCGGTGCAGGCGGCGCTGGCCGAGGGGCGGATAGAGATGGAGCGGTACGAAAGCTATCTGCGCCAATGCAAGGAGATACGCCATCACCAGATCGAGCAGGATATACATCAGCAGATCGAGGAAAAGAAACGGTGGAAAGCGATTCATCGTTCAATGAAGTTTCACCATAAACCTGAACAACGCTAGTTGCATATACTTCAGAGCGGGCCACCAAACTTGAATGTTTGGTGGCCCGGTTCTCTTTTCCTGCCTGTTCAGTCTTTTACCTTCAACTTTAATCGGATTTCTTCTCCGTGGAGCCTGAAATCGCGGCTATAATGTATTATAATGATGCAAATAAAGCGTAAATTTGCCTTAAAGTGCAGTTGATAAGGTGTTTTAATGTAGTATATAGATATTAATGGCAGCTTTGAAAGCTCGGGAGCACACGCAATATGACTGTATTGGTAAGCAAGACTGATTTTCTTTATCAGGATCTGCGCGAGAGGATTGCGCAGGGTGAGTTCGGTGAGGGAGACTGTGTTCCAGACGGGCATCAGCTCAAGGATAAATACGGCATCAGCCGCACGGTGGTTCGTCTTTCTCTTGGCCGGTTGGAGGAGGAGGGGGTGATAAACCGCCGCCGCGGGAGTGGTACTTTTGTAGCTGAGGGTGCGCGGGAGATGATCGCCAGCTCGGACGGGTGTGTTAAAAAGACGACCGTGGCTTTTATCTTCGGCCTTTATCAGTCCGGCAATCCGGTATTCATGGAGCTCCTTGGAGCTTTCGCGGACAGCGCACCGGCGGGCGTGGAGGCTGAGGTGCATTTTGACCCCGCCCCGCGCTTCGAGCATTATTTTGCAAAAGGCGCCGACCTTGTGGTTATCGAGGGAGGGTTGCTGGAGAAGTATCCCGTAATTACGGCGGAGTATATAAACCGCGTAATTGTTCTCAATTCCGTGAGCGATATTTACAGTTATATCTGCACCGACAATTTCCTCGGCGGGCAGTTGATGACAAGGGCCCTGATCGAGCGCGGCCACAGGCGCATCGGCGTGTTTCACTACGGCCTCAAGAC
>JAFGWW010000272.1 GCA_016936955.1 Planctomycetota bacterium
GAAGCCGCCGGTGATCGAGGCGGTGCGGGTGCCACCGTCGGCCTGGATCACGTCGCAGTCGATGGTGATGGAATACTCGCCGAGCATGGAGAGGTCGACCGCCGCACGAAGGCTCCGGCCGATGAGGCGGCTGATCTCAAGGCTGCGCGAATCGGGCTTGCCCTTGCGGCTCTCGCGGTTCATGCGCGTGTTGGTACTGCGCGGGAGCATGGAATACTCAGCCGTAACCCAACCGCGCCCGGTGTCGCGAAGGAAGGGCGGAACGCTGCTCTCAACCGTCGCGTTGCAGATAACGCGGGTCGAGCCCTGCTCAAAGAGGACAGAGCCTTCTGCGTACTCGGTGAAATTGCGAGTAATCTTGACCGTCCTGAGTTTGTCTGCAGCTTTTGCCATTATTATCCTTACGTTGAAGACGCCGTTGAAAAGGGCTTATAAAACAACAGAGCCGGTCGGGAAAACCAGCTCCATGAAAGCTCTATAAAAAGAGTGATTACGCACGCGCGGTTCGTCAGCTTAACTCTTCGCGCAGGCGGATAATGCGCTCGCGACGCTTGCGGTTCTCGTCCAGCACGTCGATAAACATATCCACAAGCTCCGGATCAAACTGCATCCCCTTGCAGCGGATCAATTCATCGCGCGCCGCGTCCTCGCTCATCGGTTCGTGATATGAGCGGGAGCTGGTCATGGCGTCGAAGCTGTCGGCCACGCAGAGAATACGCGCGCCCATCGGAATATTCTCGGCTTCAAGACCATCGGGATAGCCTTCGCCGTTATACCATTCGTGGTGATGGCGGATATCGCGGATGATTACGCGCAACTCCTCGATCGGTTCGAGAATGGCGCTGGCAATAAGGGGGTGGCGCTTAACCGCTTCATACTCGAACTTGGTCAGGCTTCCGGGCTTGTTGAGCACCGATTCCTTGATGCCGATCTTGCCGAAGTCGTGGAGAATACCGGCGATCTGGATAAGCTCGAGCTGGCGTTCGTTATAACCGGCGCGCTTGGCGATCTGGCGGGAATACTTGGCCACCTTCTCGCTGTGGAATTTGGTATAGGGATCTTTCGCCTCGAGAACCTTCGCCATGACCTGAAGAATATTCAGGAAGAGCATCTGGTTGCGGCGGTTGGACTGCTGCATGTGCTTGCTGTAAAGGCGGCGGCTGATAATGCGCTCGCACTTGAGGAAGAGGACCTCGAGGTCGAAAGGCTTGACCACATACTCCTCGACCCGGCCGGACTTGAGAGCTTCGATAATGGAGTCACGTTCAGAGACGGCACTCACAACGATGATCGGAACGTCGAGGTTGGCGGCGATGGTTTCATAAACGTCGCGGCCGGACATGCCCTCCTGCAGGCGAAGGTCGAGCATAACGAGACTGTAGGGGTTCTTGTCGGCCACGGCGGCGGTTATCTTGCGAACTGCTTCGGTGCCGTTCTTCTCCATCTCGACATTGGGATAGCCTTCGGACTCGAAGAATTTCTTTACGAGATTACACATATCCTCGTCGTCGTCGACGACAAGAATGCGCGATTGGTGCAGGAGGTCATAGAAGTCTTCGTTGCTCATTAAAGTCCTCTGCAGCTCCAGACGAAACAATCTTCCCCAGCCGGATCCAAGCCTACTTCGGGTCTGCGACCAGAACGGCAAACAGGGCGCGGTTGATATGCATCCTGTTCTCAGCTTCGTCGAAAACCAGCGAAGCCTCGGATTCCATTACCTCAGCGGTAATCTCTTCCCCCCGGTGCGCCGGCAGACAATGGAGAACCTTGGCGCCTGCGGGAGCCTTGGACATCAATTCAGAGTTCACCTGATAGGATTTGAAAATCTCCAGGCGTTTGGCCCGCTCGGTCTCCTGGCCCATGCTGGCCCAGACATCAGTATACACCACAGCAGCGTCCTTAACCGCCTTAACCGGATCATTTATCTCGGAAAAATCGGCATCAGGGCAGATCTTTTTCAGGGAAGTGACGAATTCCGGGTCAAGGCCGTAACCCTCGGGGCAACCAAGAACGAAACGCACGCCAAGCTTTCCGCAAAGGGAGGCGAGACTGCGCGCCACATTATTTCCGTCGCCGATAAAGACAAGGGTCTTGCCCCTGGTGTTGCCAAGATGCTCGCGCATGGTCATGATATCAGCCATGGCCTGGGTCGGGTGCGAGTAGTCGGAGAGGGCGTTGATAACCGGCACGCTGCCGAACTTGGCCAGCGCCTCAACCTTGCTGTGCTCAAAGGTGCGGATAGAAATCACGTCAACATAACGGCTGATTACGCGGGCCACATCGTCTATGCTCTCGCGGTCGCCGAGGCGCGCGCCGGGGCCTTCGTTGGTGTCGAGGCAGATGGCGCTCCCCCCCATGGAGGAGGCGGCAACCTCAAGGCTGACGCGGGTGCGCATGGACGGCTTCTCGAAGAACATGGCAAGGGTCTTGCCCATCATGAGGCGGTCCTGGATACCGCACTTCATCCTGCTCTTGAGTTCCGAAGCGCGGGCAAGGATATGCTCCAGCTCCTCGGTTGAATGATCCAGAATATTGACAAAATGTCTGATATCGCTCATCGTGTTTCTACTCTACCTCATATACCCTCAGGCGAGGGATTTCTTGACAGCGTCCTCTATGATACCGAAGCCGGTTGCGATCTCATCCTCGGTAATATTAAAAGCGGGAAGCATGCGGAGGATATTCCCCTGCGTGCAGTTCACCCGCAAACCGTTATCCATGCATTCCTGAACCAGAGCGGCGCCCTCGAACTCGAGCTCGATGCCGATCATGAACCCCACGCGGCGGATTCCCTTGATCCCGCCGGTCGAGTTTTTGAGACTCTCTACCCTAGCGTCGATAATCTTGCCGATGCGCTCAATGTTGCCGAGCATGCCGTCCTCTTCAATCGCCTCAAAGGTGGCGATACCGGCGGCGCAGCCGATCGAGTTGCCGCCGAAAGTGCTGGCGTGCATCCCGGGAACAAGGCTTTTGGCAACCTCGGGCTTCGCCATGATAATGCCCATGGGCATTCCGCCGGCGATAGCCTTGGCGCTGGTAAGAATATCCGGCTGGATATTGAAATGCTGGTAACCAAACCACGTTCCGAGACGCGCGGGGGTGGTCTGAACCTCGTCGAAGATAAGGCAGATGCCCTTCTCGTCGCAGAGGTCGCGCAGGCCTTGCAGGAATTCGAGGGTGCAGGGGTTGACCCCGCCCTCGCCCTGAACAGGCTCGACCATGACGGCGCAGGTCTCGTCGTCCACCAGCTCCTTTACCGACGCCAGGTTGTTGATCTTCGCGTAGCTGAAACCGGGAACCAGCGGGGTTAGCCCCTTCTGCTTGCCGGGCTGTCCCGTAGCGGTCATGGCGGCGAAGGTGCGGCCGTGGAACGAATTGAGCAGCGTCACCACCTTGTAGCGCGGCTGGCAATGCAGGCGGGCAAGCTTGATCGCCCCTTCCGCAGCCTCGGCTCCGGAGTTGCAGAAAAAGCACTGCTGCCCGTTGCCCTTGGTGGAGAGGATCTCGGCAAAACGCCCCTGCTCTTCGCTGTAGTAGGTATTGTCGATGTGGAAAAGTTTCTCGGCCTGTTTCTTGACCGCCTCCACCACCTTCGGGTGGCAATGGCCAATACCGGAAACGCCCCAGCCGGGGAAGAAGTCGAGGTATTTCTTTCCGTCGCTGTCCCAGATCCAGCTTCCCTCGCCCTTGACGATGGCGATCGGGGCGCGGTTGTAGTTCGGGATAACGTATTTTGAAAAGAGGTCTTTTATCTCTTGGGTTTTCATGATGTCTTCTTCAAAAAAGTGCCGGGCAAGGTTAATCCTGCCCCAGCGTTTTATTGTCAGGACATAACGATTTCGGTGCCGATGCCCTGCTTCGTGAAAATCTCGAGGAGCAAGGCGTGGGGCTGCGCGCCGGGAACAATGTGCGCTTTCTTAACCCCACCTTCAAGACAGAAGAGACAGGCCTGCACCTTGGGTATCATGCCGCCGTCAATAATTCCGTCCTTTATCAGACCGTCTATCTCATCGGTTCCCACATGGCTGATAAGCGAGGCATCATCGCTCCTGTCGCGGAGCAGGCCGATCTGGTCGAACATCAGCACCAGCTTCTCGGCATGGAGGTCGCGGGCAAGGAACGAGGCAGCCGTATCTCCGTTTACATTATACAGGGTCTTCGAATCACGCCCGGCCCCGCATGCAATCGGTGCTACGAGCGGAACCCGACGGCGCTCGAAAATTTCGTATATGTCCATCGCGTCGATGGCAACCGGCTCGCCCACATAGCCGAGGTCGACGTCAGGATGTTCGGGAAGGGTTTTCTTGATCGCCCGGAGCAGGCCCTGGTCGCGCCCGTTAACCAGTTCGCCCTTCGCGCCGCACTCTTCCATCAGCTTCAGAAGATCCTGCCCGACCTCGTCGATGAGAACCCGGCTTGCCACTTCAATAGTCTCGGCGTCAGTAACCCGCTGGCCGTGGACAAACTTGGCCTCTTTACCGGTATCTTTCATCGCCGCGGAGATGCGCTTGCCCCCTCCGTAAACCACTACGGGACGCATTCCGACGGAAAGCATGAAATCTATATCGGAAAAAATATTACGGAGCACATCAGGATTCTCCTGTGCACTCCCACCCAGTTTTATGACTATGAATTTGCCGGCGAAAGCCTTGATATAAGGC
>JAFGWW010000273.1 GCA_016936955.1 Planctomycetota bacterium
CTTGTCTCCGGCTTTGACCTCGAATTTATTGGTCTGGTTAACTACCGGCACGTCCTGCTTAAGATGCAGATTCAAGATTACCGAAGGCTGCAGATCGGAGATGTAATCACGCTCAGGCGTTACAACCCAGCCTTCCGGCGCAATAACAGACAGGGGCAACATGGCTGGCACCTTGCCCTTGGCAGTAATGGTTACCCCAACAGTGTCGCCGGGAGCGGCGCAGGGTCCGTCTTCATAAGTCACAGACAATGACCACTCGGGAACCTCGACCCTGGGCAAGGGGGCGATTTCGGGGGCACCGGTAACCTTGAGATTGGCGGAGAAGGACTCTCCGAAAAGAACACCTATGCGAGCCGTGTCGCGGGTCAAGGCGGAGATCGTCATCTCCTTGCGGCGATATTGGATACCCATGACAAGTTCGTCGCCAATCGGCTTTTTGAGGCTTTTGGAAATCCTGTCCGCCCCCAGTATCTGCCCGAGGAGAGCTCCGGCCGTGGCGAGGGTGCAGTCGGTGTCATAGCCGCAGTTCAGCGCGTAAATCAGGGTCTTTTCAAGATCCCCTTCACCGTAAAGCAGGCCGAGGACGGTAAAAGGCACGTTAATCTGCGAGTCGCACGCTTCGGCGCAGGGGGCATTGGCGAGAATACGGTCGCGCACCTCACGATGGGATTTTCCGGCATCATAGCCGTCTATGGCCATGCGGGATAACTTCTCGATCGGGGTTCCGGCCGGAAGATAATGGATCGTGCGGTCAATCAGGCTGCGGATATTGAAGTCGGTGAAAGCAAGGGATGCAGCAGCAGCCCACATCATCTCAGCGCCGACGGATTGCGCGGTGTGGTCAAGGCAACCGTCACGGTAGGAGAAGTCGGCGGCCAGATCGGGTTTGCCGGGGCAGACATAACCCCAGATTTCGCTGCGGATGGGGCAGCCCATGCCGGTTCCCCAGAAGGGATTTGAAAAAGTACCGGAAACCGGGGGCACAATTCCGAGGCGCCAGTTGCGGCGGAAGACGCCGTACTCGTTAAAGGGGTACCAGCACCCTTCAAGCCACGCATCGGCCAGGTTCTCGGAGGTGAAGTTCGCCCCCTTCTTCTCGAGTACATCCAGCCAGAGGATCTGAAGGTCAAGATCGTCGTTCGGCGGGATCTTGTCGGGGAAGAGCTTGTCGGGTTCGATCTCGATCCACTCCTTATGCCCTTCAAAACGGGCACCGATGGTGCCGCCGATGCACTTTCCAAGCCACCCCCCGTGAATGCGGTTATAATATTCGTCGTAAGTGATGTTCATCTCTCGCCTCTCCTTTTGCATGTTAATAGCATAAATTCAATTCAAGGTTACATCAGAAATATACGGGATTAAAAGACCGATTGCCTTGACATTACGGACTTTATATAGTACATTACTGCCATATGAATAATCAGCCTGTCCATTACTCCAGAAGCAGCTTTCTGCGCTCTGGCGAACCGCCGATAGCGGTTGTCAGAAGCCCATTGCAGGCCCCACACATCCAGCACACCCACGACTTTGATGAACTTGTAATCGTAACAGAGGGAAAGGGGGAGCATATCACCCCCGCCCTCTCCTACCCTATTTCGAGGGGCGATGTTTTTATTGTCAGGGAGTCGGGTTCCCACGGGTATGAGTCGACTGAAGATCTGGTCGTAATCAATATAATTTTCGATTCAGACCAGATGGGCGCGCCTCTGCGCGAATTGGCTGAACTGCCCGGGTATCATGCTCTCTTTGTATGTGAACCTGCCCAGCGCGAGCAGCAGTCCTTTGGCGGAAGGCTCCACCTCACCGCATCCGAACTCCAGCGAACCCTGAACAGCATCAGCCGGATCGAGAGCGAACTTGAAAGCAAGGAACCCGGATACGGCATGCTGGTTACCGCCATGTTCGTAAGAATGGTCGCTTTTCTCGCGCAGGCCTACAGCACAAAAGAATCGCCCTGCGCGCAGGAGCTGATCCGTCTGGGCTCGGCGCTCAGTCATATCGAGACCAACGTGGACGGGGATATATTGGTGGAGGAACTCGCGCGGATGAGCCACCTTTCCCCCAGACAGTTCCACAGGGTTTTCAGAAACGTGACCGGCGTGAGTCCTCTGCAATACCAACTCAATTTGCGTGTGGAAAAGGCCAAATACAGTCTGGCTCAATCGGACGAATCACTCACAGAAATCGCCTTTCAGACCGGATTTACTGACAGCAACTACTTCTGCCGCCTCTTCCGCCAGAAAACCGGGATGAGCCCCGGAGCCTACAGAAAACAGCATCGCCTGCAGTAACGATCGAATGCTTTTCGCGTAGAAACCATGTTGACATGAAAATTTCTACCCGGTTTATTCAAATATAAGCATGCGAAATTTCACACCGTGCGGGACTTCTATAACTACATAATGCCCTACCTGCAAAAGACTTGCCTACACTTCACCGTCAGATAATACCATCAGCTCATACCTAAACAACTGCCTAACCCAACCCTAATTTGCAAATATTCAGATCGCACGCTTTAATGACAGTGGAGCTATTGGGAAGATGCGCCGCAGATTTGCATCACTTGGAGAGCAAGGAGGCGATATCATGGTACGAGAAAATATATTGTTTGTCTCTACCCGCAACTCATGCAGAAGCCGCATGGCAGAGGGCATTCTGAAGAACCTTGCCGGGTATAAATACGATTGCTACAGCGCCGGGATCATGCCGAAAGAGATCAACCCCTACGCAAGGCAGGTAATGGAAGAGATCGGGATTTCGATGAAGGAGTCGGCGTCCCACAATATCTCCGACTACCTCGGCAAAAAATTATTCCATAACATTATCATAATCGGCAGGCATGCCGACCGGCTCTGCCCCCACATTTTCCCCGGAATGGGCGAGCGCATTCTCTGGGACATAAACGCCCCCAGCGGCACCGAATGCAAGGAGAGTGAGAAGCTTGCGAGGTATAGGGAGTTGCGCGACCATATAGAAAAGAGGGTCAAGGAGTGGCTGGAGGAACAGGACAAGGTCACATATCGTAAAAGCCAGCTGGATTATGCAATTGAGGAGGTTGAGCGTAACGGCATAGAAAGCATAAACGTCAAGTGGCACCATAATCAAAGCTAGCAGGGCGAACTCCTTTTGCAGCAAACATTTATTACGGCACGACAAAGCAGGGTAAGCCCTGCTTTTTTCATGATCCACACAGCGCAACAAACTTGCGGTCATGGAGGCAATAAAGTATGATTGCCCACATGAATATGAATCCAGACCTCATTGTTATCGGCGCGGGCCACGCCGGATGCGAAGCCGCACTCGCGGCGGCCAGAATGGGCTGTAAAGCCCTGCTTATCACCATGTCCCTCGACACGGTGGCGCAGATGTCGTGCAACCCCGCAATCGGAGGCCTTGCCAAGGGGCAGCTCGTTCGCGAGATCGACGCTCTCGGCGGCGTAATGGGCCTCGCCATCGACGCCACCGGCATCCAGTTCCGCATGCTGAACGCCTCAAAAGGCCCGGCGGTCAGAAGCCCTCGCGCACAGGCCGACAAATGGGCCTACCAGCACTGGGTCAAGAATTACATGGAAAAGACCGAAGGCGTCTCCATGCTTCAGGACCGGGTTGCGGAAATCGTCGTCGAAGGAGGTAAGGTCGTTGGCGTCAAAACTATGATCGGCCTTGAGATAAAATGCAAAGCCGTGATCGTCTGCACAGGCACCTTCCCCAGAGGCAAAACCCACATCGGCTCCCATCAGGCTCCGGGCGGGAGATTCGGTGAACCGGCCGCTACCGAGATATCGGAGAGCATGAAAAATATCGGCCTGCCGCTCATGCGCCTCAAGACAGGCACCTGCCCCCGCGTAAACGCGCGGTCGATCGACTTTACCAAAATGACAGAACAACCGGGCGACGAAGACCCGCAACCCTTCAGCTATCTGACGGATAAACTCGAACTGGAGCAGATCCCCTGCCACAGCACCCACACTAACGAGAACACCCAGCAGGTGGTTATGGATATCATGGACAAGGCACCCCTTTTCTCGGGGCAGATTGAGGGGGTTGGGCCGAGGTATTGCCCCAGCTTCGAGCTCAAACTGGTACGTTTTCCCGAAAAGAAGCGGCACCTCATCTACGCCGAACCCGAAGGGCGAGATACACAGGAATATTATCTCAACGGCCTCGCCACCAGCATCGACCACGAGACCCAGATAAAAATGCTACGCACCATCCCCGGCCTCGAGGAAGCCGAGATCACCCGCTTCGGCTACGCCGTCGAATACGACGCAGTCTCCCCCCGGGCCCTGCGCGACACCTTCGAGTGCAAGACGGTTGAGGGGCTTTACACTGCGGGGCAGATCAACGGCACCTCTGGTTATGAAGAAGCGGCGGCGCAGGGGCTGTATGCCGGGATTAACGCAGCCCTGAAAATCCAGAACCGCCCTCCCCTGCGCCTAGGGCGCGACGAGGCATATATCGGCGTGCTGGTGGACGACCTTGTGACACGCGGCACGGATGAGCCCTATCGCCTTTTCACCAGTCGCGCGGAGTATCGCCTTCTCATCAGGCAGGATAACGCCGATCTGCGCCTTGCACCTATCGCACGCGAGCTCGGGCTTATCGACGACGGCCGCGCCGAACTCGTCGAGGCTTTACGCAAAGAAATCTCGGAGACGCGCGAGTATCTTGAAAAGACTTTTGTCGACAACAAGAGCCTCGCCCAGCATCTGCGCCAGACCGAGACAAGCTGGGATGATATTGTTAAGCTGGAGAAGAAGAAAGGCGGCGACCTTACTCCCCGCCTTGAGTCTCTCTCAAAACGCGGCGCTGAACAGGCGGAGATCGAGACAATCTACGACAGCTATGTCCGCCGCCACATCGCCCAGATAAAAAAGATAAACCGCTCGGCAAATATGCGCATCCCGTCAGGCTTCGACTTCAAGGCAGTGGATGGCCTGCGTCTGGAAGCCAAGGAAAAGCTGGATCTGATCAAACCGGAGACTATCGGACAGGCGGCGAAAGTTTCTGGCGTCAGCCCCGCCGACATAGCGGTGCTGACCATAAGAATCGAAAGGGAAAGAATTTCATGAACAAGATCATATTAATAATACAGAGCCTAATCATAACAGTTCTCGCAATCACACCAATCTGCTCCGGTCTTGAGTTTAATACCCGGAAGCCTCCACTGATGAAAGACCTTATTTGCCTACGTTACAACGATATCGGAATCAGTGACGAGGCTAAAGCTAAAGCGGCCGTTAAACTATTTAAACCATTATGCAGCCATATACGAACTAAGCACAGCTTCCCCAACGATTTATACGTCAGCAGTAACTTATCAAAGCCATTATCATCGAAAGAGGGCAACAATACATGGCTGAAATACTACCGGGTATGGCATGAGAATGGTTTCAAAACCGGAGCAGAACTGGATCTTAGTTCAAACACTGTAGATATTCTATTGAACAATGGCGCAGCTTTCTGGTATGGAGAAGAATTTGCACGTACGTATGGACCGTCAGGAAAACATAAATCTGTTGATTCCATAGATTTTGTTTTTTCCAACACACTAAGGAACTCTTTATATCTGGAGCTTTTCTCGAATTTAAGCAAAGGTATACGCAAAGGCGACCCAAAGCTCAAGATTCTGACCAATCCGGTACATTGCTTCGACACCAATACAAAGAAGGCCCCAAAACATCCGGTTTCAGCCGATGACTACAAAAGCATAAACCTTTACTGGAAAATACCTGATCTTTATGACATCATAAATGTAAAATTTGAATATTACGATTTTCACGGGAAGCCTCTGGAAGACAAGATCTTCAACCCAAAGGAAATCAATTCCCGCGTCGCAAACCTCAAGCAGATAATAAGGTGGCGGGACGAATTCGCAAAAGACAAGGAAATCTGGGTTACTAAATTTGGCTGGCACACCGAACGAAAAAAAGACATAAAAGCAGACAAAGGCAAGGATGATGGTATTCCTAGAGTGAGTCAAGAACAACAGGCCCAGTTTTTAGTGAGGACCTTACTCGTTTTCTCCTCACTTGGAATCGACAGAGCATATATCCATCACAATGATGACAGCACCGTAATTAATAAATGGGACACATGCGGAATAACTGATGGCTCGTCACCAAAGGCTTCGTATTACGCCATAGCCCACCTGTGCAAAACGCTCGGAAATTACCGATTCAAGAGAATTCTGAAGGCTAAAGAAAACAGTTATATGGCATATGAGTACATCCACGGCGAAGATCCGGAGAAGCTGATATGGGTAGTATGGTGCCCGCTTGATGACTATAAAAAGAAGAAGAAGGTCACGCTCAGCACCGAAGGGGGATATCGTGTATTGAGGGCAGAGAAAATGCCCATGGAGGACCTCGGCAACCCTGATGAATTAAATATTAAGCTGGAGAAAACCAGGGTTACCGTTTCAGCAAGCACAACACCGGTATATATATTTATGGAAAAGTCAAACTTAGAGGCGGAAGGAAAAGATGCGAATAATCCAAATTAGCGCACTATGCATAGCTGCACTTTTATCCATCTCCAGTTCAGCATATTGCGCTGAAAAGAACCAAAAACAAAAGCCAATGCTCAAAGACTTCATGGGGCTTTGCGTCCACACCATCCAGTTCAAGCCTGACTTGTACAAGCCCATATGCAGGCTTGTGCGCGACTATCACGGGTTTAACTGGGATGTGGGCAAGGATACGGACTTCAAGACCATTTTCCCTTTCGCCCGCAACAAGGTAAACTGGGAGCAGCTTTACGGGGGGTGGGTCAAGAAGGGTTATGAGGTTGACACCAGCATCATGTTCAACGGCACCAAGCCGGAGTCGTGGAAAGATCTGGAGAAGGACGCGTACAAGTACGGCAAGGAATACGCCTCTTTTTTCGGCCCCTCGGGCAAGCTCAAGGTTGTTACGACCGCCGAGGTAGGGAACGAACCCGGCGACTACGACGACGCGACCTACCGCAAACTTTTCGAGAGCATGGCCAAAGGTTTCCGCGATGGCGACCCTAAACTCAAGATCGCAACCTGCGCCGCCGAAGCTGGAAAGAGCCACAAATACGCCAAAAGCCTCTCATGCGTCAAAGGCCTCGAAGACATGTACGACATAATCAACATCCACATCTATGCCCAGCTTGAAGGTTGGCCCACATGGAAGCGCTCCTTCCCGGAAGATCCCAAACTGCCGAATTATTTGAAAAAGCTGAAAGACATAATCGAATGGCGCGACAAAAACGCCATAGGCAAGGAGCTATGGGTGACAGAATTCGGCTGGGACTGCACCACCAAGCCGAACCACAAGGATGGCACTTTCAAAAAATGGGTCGGCGTCACCGACCTGCAGCAGGCGCAGTATCTCGTCCGTTCCTTTCTAGTTTTTTCCGCCATGGACATCGACCGTGCTTACATATATTTCTTCAACGACAACGACGCACCAAGTCTCCACGCGGCGGCGGGGCTTACCCGGGATTTTCAGCCCAAGCCTTCGTTCTATGCGGTGAGTCAGCTTTACGCCACCCTGGGTGATTACAGATTTGGTAGGGTTGTCGAGAAAAAGTCTGGCCAATATCTCGTATATGAGTACCATCATGAAAAAGATCAGAAGAAGCTGATCTGGGTTGCATGGTCGCCTACCGGCGATAACAAGGAGACAGAAGCCAAGCTTGACATAAAGGGTATGAAGCTGCTCAAGGCGGCGAAGATGACGACCCAAAAAGCGGATAAACCGGAGGCGGCTGATGTGAAGATCAAGGGCAGCAGCGCAACGCTTACGATAACCGAGAGCCCGGTTTATATCTATCTCGAGAAAAAATAAACCTGCCTGCAAACAGGCATAGTACAGGAAAGGAAAATAATGTCAGCACAGGAAAACCTAACTGCCGCGGAAGCGTATCTCGAAGAGAACAAGAAGCGCGAAGGCGTTATCGTAACCGACTCGGGCCTGCAGTATGAAGTTCTCGAAGCAGGCGACGGCAACACCCCCTCCGCGACAGGCCGCGTCACCGTCCACTACAAGGGAACCCTGATCGACGGCACCGAGTTCGACAGCTCCTATGGTCGCGGCCAGCCCGCCACCTTCCCGGTCAACGGCGTAATTCCCGGCTGGGTCGAAGCGCTGCAGCTGATGAAAGAAGGCGCCAAGTATCGCCTCCATATCCACCCCGACCTCGCCTACGGCCCTTACGGAGCTGGCGGAGTCATCGGCCCCAACGCGGCCCTTATTTTCGACGTCGAACTGCTCCAGATCGGCTGATTGTATTTGCATTTTTATCGCAGCAAAACTATCCGTGCTTGCCGGAATCGCCCGACTTTTCCGGCAAGTTTTATTTGGGTTTCACTATGCACGCCCTATGGGATAAACTGAAGGGTAGACGAATAACGTTTATTTCAATTCAATCTGCGAGGGACATAAAGTGACCACATATATTGCCGACGGCGCGCGCGACCGGGTTATCACCATGGAGGAGAAGCAGGCCCACCTTGACGCTTTTATCGAAGTGCTCGACTTCACCCCGAAAAAGGTGCTGCTCCTTCCTCCTGACCACACGCGCCTCTACTCCGACGCCGGGCCGATCACGGATTATCTTTACAAGAAACTCGTCAAGACGGCCGAGGTGGTTGATATCATGCCTGCCCTCGGGACCCATGCGGCGATGAATGAAAAACAACTCCGCATGATGTTCGGCCCCGACATCCCGCTCGACAGGTTTCTTATCCACGACTGGCGCAACGGGGTATCCGAGGCGGGTGTCGTTCCGGGCAGCAAGCTCTCCGAATTTTCCGACGGCAAGGTCGATTACAAGATGCAGGTCAAGGTCAACAAGGCGCTTCTCGAAGGCGGCTACGACCTCATCCTCTCCATTGGTCAGATCGTGCCTCACGAAGTTGTAGGCATGGCCAACTACACGAAGAATATATGCGTGGGCGTGGGCGGTTCTGACATGATCAACAAGAGCCACTTTCTTGGCGCAGTCTGCAACATGGAAACGATTCTCGGTCGCGCCGAAAGCCCGGTGCGCTCGGTCTTCAACTACGCTTACGACCAGTTCCTCTCCCACCTGCCGATATATTTCATTCTCACCGTAATCGGCAAGGAGGCGGAGGAGTATGTCCTACGCGGTCTCTACATAGGCGACGACAAGGACGCTTTCGAACAGGCATGCAAACTCAGCCAGCAGGTCAACCTCGACCTTCTCGACAAACCGATAAAGAAGGCGGTCGTATATCTCACGCCCAAGGAATTCGCAAGCACCTGGCTCGGCAACAAGGCGGTCTACCGCACCCGCATGGCAATCGCCGATGACGGCGAGCTTATCATTCTCGCACCGGCGGTCAAGGAGTTCGGCGAGGACCACCAGATCGACCTTCTCATCAGGAAATACGGCTATCGCGGAACCGAAGAAACCCTCAAGGCTGTAAATGAAAACGAGGACCTGCGCAATAACCTCTCAGCCGCGGCGCACCTGATTCACGGCTCGAGTAATGGACGTTTTTCCATTACATACTGCACAGATCCTGATAAACTGTCGAAAGAGGAAGTAGAAGGGGTTGGTTTCAAGTGGGCCCCCTACTCCGAGATGGCCGCCAAGTATGATCCTGAGAAGCTGAAGGACGGATTGCAGACGGTCGACGGCGAGGAGATTTATTATATCAGCAACCCGGCCCTTGGCCTGTGGGCGCTGAAGGAACAGTTCGAGTAGTCAGGAAGCGGATGGAACCAAAAGGGAAAACAGCCTGGATAACCGGCGCGTCCTCCGGTATTGGGGAAGGCCTGGCCTACGCCATGGCAAAGGCCGGGGCAAAACTTATCCTCTCCGCGCGCAGTGCGGACAAGCTTGAAGAGGTAAAAAGAAAATGCGCTGGACTCGGCGCGACGGCGGCGGTGCTGCAACTAGACATGTCTGACCACGAATCGTTTCCAGAAAAGGTAAAAGAGGCGGAATCGTTTTGCGGCCCCATTGATATTCTTGTCAACAACGCAGGGATTGGCCAGCGCGGGAGCGCGGTGGAGACAATTCCCGAGGTCGACAAACGTATAATGGACGTAAACTTCTTTGGCCCCATCTTCCTTACCAAAGCGGTATTGCCTTCGATGATCGAACGCAAGTCGGGGCAGATCGTCATCACTTCCAGCGTATTCGGAAAATTCGGCGGCCCCACCCGTACCGCCTACGCGGCAAGCAAACACGCGGTGCAAGGCTGGTTCGACTGCCTGCGCTCCGAGGTTCATAAAGACGGCATCACAGTCACCGTCATCTGTCCCGGATACATAAGAACCAACATCTCACTCCACGCCCTCGAAGCTGACGGCTCTTCCCACAACAAGCTCGACAAAGGGCAACTCAAGGGCATGACACCGGACGAATGCGCAGCGAAGATGATGAAAGTAATCAGGAAAAACAAATCGGAAGCCTACGTCGGCGGCTTTGTCGAGGTCGGAGCGGTTTATCTCAAACGTTTCCTGCCGGGGCTGTTCGAGCGAATAATACGGAACGTAAAGGTCAATTGATAAAGGCGGGGATTGCTCCCCGCCTTTTTATATAAGGACGATATCCCCAGCCGATTCATATCGTCGCATATATTGTGTTAAACGGATCAGCCGGCAGCAACCACCTCCATCTGCTCCTGCGCCCCTTCCTTGCCACTGACCTTGTCGTTCATATCGGTGAACCTGAGGCTGTACTTGGTGCTGACGCCCGGCTCGTCCTGGGTCACGCCGTAGATGGTATCAGTCATGCTCATGGTGCGCTTGGCGTGACTGATAAGGATAAACTGGGTGTCGGTGGTGAACTCCTTCACCGCGCCCATGAAGCGGTCAATGTTAGATTCGTCGAGCGGGCCGTCCACCTCGTCGAGGATGCAGAAGGGGCTCGGCTTCGAACGGAAAATCGCGAAGAGCAGAGCAACCGCGCAGAGAGCCTTCTCGCCACCGGAGAGGAGCGAGATATTCTTCGGCTCTTTTCCGGGCGGGCGGGCAATGATGTCGATACCGGCGTTGAGCTTGTCGCCACCCTCGACCTCGCTGAGATCTTCGAGAACAAGGTCGGCCTTGCCGCCGCCGAAAAGCTTGCGGAACATTTCCTGGAAGTTGTCGCGCACGGTGGTGAAGGTATCCTCGAAGCGACGGTAGCACTCATCGTTGAGACGTTCGATAACGGCAAGCAGGTCGTTAGCCGCGCTTTCGAGGTCTTCCTGTTCGCTCTTGAGAAATTCGCCGCGCGCCTCAAGCTCGGTCAGTTCCTCGATAGCGTACATATTAACCGGCCCGATGCGGGAAATCTTGACCGTAATATCTTCGATAAGGGTCTGCATCTGGGACTCGCTCATGATCGGCATCGGCTCGCCGTCGGCGAGAGACTCGCGCACCTCGGCCTGCATGGTGTCGGGGTCGTCAGGGTCGGAGTCGTTGCCGATGGTGAAGGCGAACTCCATGGACTCGGGGCTCTCGGAAATTTCCTTAGCCTTGGCCGCGAGGTCCTGAATTTCAAGGTCTTCCTTCGCCTTTTCGCAGAGAGCCTCAAGCTTGAGGTTGCGTTCGTTCTCGCGGATTTTCAGATTATTCTGCGCTTCCACGATCTCATTCATGCGGCGCTGCGCCGAACGTTCCTGTTCGCGGTATTCATTGAGCGAC
>JAFGWW010000274.1 GCA_016936955.1 Planctomycetota bacterium
AAGGGTCCGCCATGTCTAATGCTCACAACCATCTTCGCGACGCCCTTGTCACACGCCACCACGCAAATCTCCGGCAGGTTTACCACGTTGCCGTTCTTGTCCAGGGGCTTGGTGTTTTTGCACTCCTCGTTGGGGCAGACAACGCTGAACCTCCGGCCGGAAGCCTTGACCTGCATGGGTGTGCCGCATTTATCGCAGTCCACCTTGACCTCGGGAACGGTTACCGCCTTGCCGTCCTTGCCGATAGGGACGGTATGCTTGCACTCTGGGTAATTCGGGCAGCCGTAGAACTGGCCGAACCTCGAACGCCTCTTGATCAGCGAAACCTCGCAGTTCGGACAGATCGGCGCTTCTTCCTCCTCGCCCTCTTCGTCCGTTTCGTTCACGTCCTCGCCCGGCATGGGCTTGGTGCCTTTGCAGTCCGGATAATTCGCGCAGCCGAGGAAGGCCCCGCGCTGGGAGTAGCGTATAACCATCTCCCCGCCGCACTCGGAACACTTCTCGCCGTTGGGCGCGGGCTTGCCCTTGAGGGACTCGGCATTCTCGCCCGCGATTTTGAGTTTATCCTCGAAAGGCTTGTAGAACCCGTCGATCAGGTCTACCCAGTCGACATCGCCCTCTTCAATCTTGTCGAGGTCTTCCTCCATCTCGGCCGTAAATTTCAGGTCCATGATATCGGGGAAGTTCTCCATCAGGATATCGGTCACGGCGATGCCGAGTTCGGTGGCGTGGAAGCTCCGCTTCTCTACCCGCACATACCCGCGGTCCTGAATGGTCTTTACGATCGGCGCGTATGTCGACGGGCGGCCGATGACATCCTTCTCCAGCGCACGCACGAGGCTCGCCTCGGAGTAACGGGGCGGCGGCTGGGTGAAGTGCTGGGACGAATTGAATTCCTTGAGGTCAAGCCCGTCGTCGGTCTTCAGCTTTGGCAGCATCTGGTCTTCGGGGATGGAGGTTACGGTGTTCTCGCCGTTTTCGTCGGCTTCCGTATCCTGCTCGTCCTTGCCGTCCTTCTCGTCCTCTTTGGCCTTGCTCTTCTTCTTTGACTGCTCGAAGGCGACGACGGTGTGGCCGTCGAAGATAAGTCTGCGACCCTTGGCCTCGAAAACACCGTCACCCGCCGCGATCTGGACGATCGTGGTGCTGTAGACAGCCGGGTTCATCTGGCTGGCGATAAAACGCCGCCAGATCAGGTCGTAAAGGCGATATTGCTCGGGGCTCAGGTGCGCCTTGAGCGATTCGGGCGTCGCGTTGATATAAGTCGGCCTGATCGCCTCGTGGGCGTCCTGCGCGCCTTTCTTGGAGCGGTATACCTGCGCCTTCTCGGGAAGGTATTTCTCGCCGTAAGTATTTTCAATAAGCTCCCGCGCCGCGGTAAGCGCCTCGGGGGCGATACGGGTCGAGTCGGTACGCATGTAGGTAATAAGACCGGTAAGGCCGTTCTCGGTTTCAACACCTTCATAAAGCTGCTGGGCGATGCGCATGGTGCGGCTGGTGTTGAAGCGGAGATAGGTGCTCGCCGCCTGCTGGAGGGTCGAGGTGATGAAGGGAGGGCTCGGACGCCCCTTGGTCTCCTTCTCCTCCACGCTCTTTACTGCGTAAGATGCGCCGTTAAGGGCATCGGCAATCTCCTTGACCCCGTCTTCGGAGGAGGCGCATTTCGCGCCGAGGGCGAATTTTTCGCCTTTCCACTCCACAAGGCTGGCAAGGAAATTTATCTTCTCCCCTTCGGTGGGGCAGAGTTCGGCGATGATGCGCCAGTATTCTTCGGGTACGAAAGCCCGGATCTCGCGCTCGCGCTCCACCACCATCCGCACTGCAACCGACTGGACGCGCCCAGCCGAGAGGCCTTTGGTGACCTTTTTCCACAGGAACGGGCTGAGCGAGAAGCCAACCAGACGGTCGAGGATGCGCCTGCCCTGCTGGGCATTGACCCTGTTCATGTCGATATCGCGGGGCGACTCGATCGCCTCCTTGACGGCGTTGCGGGTAATACTGTTGAAGGTGACGCGCTTTACCATGTCCTCGGTAATGCCCGCCTTCTCCTTGAGCACCTCGTATACGTGCCAGGCAATAGCCTCTCCCTCACGGTCCGGGTCAGGCGCCAGATATACGATATCGGCCTTCTTCGCGGCGGTGGAGAGGTCGCTCAAGACCTTCTCCCTACCCTTGATCGGCTCGTAGGTAGGCTTGTAGCCGTTCTCGAAATCAATACCGAACGCGCTCTTTCCCCGCCCCTTGGAGGGAATGTCGCGAACGTGGCCCATGGAAGCCTTGATATTGAAGTCGTCTCCAAGAAAACGCTTGATGGTCTTGGCCTTCGCCGGACTTTCGACCACCACCAGATGCTTACCGGAAGAGGACTTTTTGACAGACTCTTTCTTTGCGGCTTTCTTGGTGGTTTTGCTGGCTGTCTTTTTGGCAACCTTCTTGGTCGCCTTCTTCGCAGCCTTCTTTGCCGCCTTCTTCGCCGTTTTCTTGACTGTTTCTTCCGCCACTTTAAATATTCTCCATGAAAGCCTTGATTACCGACATTAGTCAAATACTCGATCAAACTGGGTATGTATATATAATATATGAAAGGGCAAAACCTACCTACATACGAAATATTGTCAAGGATATTCTTCAAAAAGGGGGAAATATGGGAGACTTCAATCAGCGTAAAACAGAGGCACCCCGCCGCGAAGCAGGGTGCATTTTTTACTGATAATTCTTCATAAAGCTTTTGCAAGCAAGAGATTAGTGCTTCACCTCATGATAGCGGTAATACACTTCCAGCATGAGCGCGCCGAGGGCGGTCTGGCCAACGCGGCCCCACTTCTCGCCCTGCGAATCGCCTTCTGGGTTCCAGGAGCCCTTGTTCTGCTCGAAGGTGCCTTCCTTGACCTGAAGGGTAAGGAGTGAGTTCTTCATCGGGTCATTGAAGGTTTTCCAGTAATTGCTTCTGATACCGAGCTGGAAGAAGCCGAGGGCCTGGTAATATGTAAGGTAGAAGTCCTTCTTCTTTTCCTCCATGGACGGCAGCTGCTTTAATGACCTGTTCGCGGTCGCCACAACCTTCTTGTCGTCGCGCGGACGGCCGAGGAACTGGAGGCAGGTCATTCCCACGGCAGAGAGCCTGACCGAACCGCCACCGGCCTTTACCTGCTTGACTGTCGGGCACGGGCTGGTCGAGTAGCAGACGCTGCCCTCATCGCTGGTAGCCGCTTCCAGATAGGCAAGAGCCTTATCCATGGTGCCGTCCTTGATGTGAAGCCCGGCAACCTTGGCAGATTTCAGCCCCATGATCCACCATCCGGCAACAGAGGCGTCGGTACGCTGCGAGTTGGGGGAATAGTCCCACGCGCCTGAGGGGCACTGGGAAGCACAGGCCCAGTCAACCGCTTTCTGCGCTGCATCCTTGAGCTCCGAAGTATTGCTCATACCGTAGGCTTCGGCAAGGGCCATGACACCGATAGCGCCTTCATATTTGTGGGGCGGGACCAGACCCTTGGCATCCTGTTTGGATATGAGCCAGTCGCACGCTTTTTTCACGTTAGTTCTGTACTTGCCAAACTTGGTTGAGTTGCCGGCTCCAAGGAAAGCGAGGACAGCCATACCGGTTGCGGCAGTGTCATGCTTGGCACCGCCGTATTTGGCGCAGTCCCAGTGGCCATCAGATTCCTGGTGGGCCGCAAGCCAGCGCAGAGCCCAGTCAACGGCGCTCTCGGTCTTCTTCGAACCACCGCCACGACGAATCGCGTTCTTTCTGCCGCCGCCGGTACGGAAGCCGAAGCGTCCGCCACCACCGCCACCGCCGGACTTGCCGATACCCATGAGGGCGGGCGTGCCGACGAATTCGCTGTCAACATCGGAGAAGCTGTCCGGATCGCCAAGGGCGGTCGCATCGTCCATGTTGTCATCAGTCTCGAAATTGTCGCTGATCTCAACGTCGGTGGTGGTAACTACCGGCGTATCAACCGTAACTTCCGAGTCGACAACAACTTCCGGATCCTCTTCCTTGATTTCAGGTTCCGGCTCATCAAGTTTTTCCTCTTCCGGCTCCTCTACCATCTCGGTCTGGATAACAACCCTGCGCTCTTCATTGCGCGGGGGCTCGACCGGAACCATCAGAAGAATAAGGAAAATAACGCAGTGCACCGCCACCGAACTGACATACCACGGTGCCGCGCCCATCTGTGCGCTTAAGGCCGCAGATAACGAATCATCGCGATCGTCATGCTCCTGACCCTCTACGTCATCGTCATAATATTCTTGATCTGACATCTCTATTCTCCCATCCCTGAACATAAATATGGAATAACATTCTATATTACTTAACGATGGAGCCGGGGGATGGTTCACTTTAAATTATTTTTTATGCGGCGTGTAACACCTTGAAAATATTAGATTTATGTGGTTTGTTATTTTTTTATGCCTTTTTTGCCAGCCTTATGGAAATAAAAATTTCCCCATATATAAGGAAAACAGGCACTCCGCATCAATGCAGAGTGCCTGTCGTCAAAAATACATGCAAACCTTTATGGGCAAATAACTTAGTGCTTTACCTCATGATAGCGGTAATAAACTTCCAACATCAGCGCGCCTATGGCGGTCTCTCCCACCCTACCCCATGCCTCTCCGTGAGGGTCGCCTTCAGGGTTCCACGAACCTTTGTTCTGCTCGAATGATCCTTCCTTAACCTGCAGGGTCAAAAGACTGGCTTTCATGGGTTCATTAAAGGCTTTCCAGAAATTACTCCTGATGCCGAGCTGGAAAAATCCCAGCGCTTGATAATAAGTAAGGTAAAACTGCTTTTTTCCTTCTTCAGCTATCGGCAGATCCTTGAGCGCTCTTGTTGCGGTGGATATCACCTTCGCGTCATCCCGCGGGCGGCCGAGGAACTGAAGGCAGGTGGTTGCAACTGCAGAGAGCCTTGTTGAGCCTCCGCCACACTTGACCTGTTTGACATCAGCTGTGTCGCTGCTATAGGAGACACCACCGTTCTCGTTTACCGTCGCCTCAATATAGGCAAGGGCCTTGTCCATCACCCCGGGTTTTATCGTAAGCCCCGCAACCTTTGCCGACTTCAACCCCATGATCCACCATCCGGCAACAGAGGTATCCACGCGCTTGGGATTACTCGGCGCATAATCCCATCCTCCGGAAGGACACTGGGAAACACAGGCCCAGTCCACCGCTTTCTGGGCTGCGGCTTTTAAATCCGCGGTATTGCTCATGCCGTAGGCCTCGGCCAGAGCCATAAGTGCAACCGCTCCCTGATAGCGATGGGGAGCTACCAAACCTTTCTCATCCTGATGGGCAACCAGCCAGTCGCACCCCTTTTTTACATTATTACGGTACTGTCCGAATTTGGTGGAGTTGCCTGCCCCAAGGAAGGCGAGAACGGCCAATCCTGTTACGGCAATGTCATTTTTACCGCCGCCGTATTTGGCACAGTCCCAGTGGCCGTCAGATTCCTGATGCGCCGCAAGCCAGCGCAGAGCCCAGTCCACGGCGCTCTCGGTCCTCTTCGAACCGCCTCCACGACGAAGCGCATTCTTTCTGCCGCCGCCGGTTCGGAACCCAAAACGACCGCCACCACCTCCGCCACCAGACTTGCCTATGCCCATCAAGGCCGGGGTTCCGACAAACTCGCTGTCGACATCAGAGAAACTGGCCGGATCGCCAAGGGCGGTCGCGTCATCCATATTGTCATCGGTTTCGAAGTTATCGCTGATCTCGACGTCAGTCGTCGTTACCACTGGCGTATCTACCGTTACTTCAGAATCGACAACAACATCCGGCTCCTGCTCCTCAATTTCCGGCTCAGGCTCCTCGATCTTCTCCTCTTCCGGCTCCTCTACCATCTCGGTTTGTATCACCACCCGCTTATCTTCCTGCTTGGGAGGCTCAACCGGAATCATCAGCAGAATCAGGAACAACACACAATGCACCGCCACAGAACTGAGATACCACGGCGCCGCGCCCATCTGCGCACCCAAGGCAGCGGTAAGCGTATCATCACCATTATCATACTCCTGATAAGCCGCCTCCTCCTCATCATATTCCCGGTCTGACATTCCTTGATTCTCCTTATAGCAGCGTACTGCACGCGAAGAACAACCGACATAAATCCACTTCTTGATTTATATCAGCAGAACGGAAAGAATCAACTACTTCTCTCCGCACAAACAGGCAAGCAGGGGTACTCTTAGGTTACGTTTGCATTACCGAATAAATATTAAGTTATTAATGGACAAGAACATGCGATTGGAGTTTGAAAGGAAAAATAATTGATTTTTTTTATGAGCGGAACCTCGATTTTGCACAATTAGATGCGCCCGCGCGTCGACCGGGGAGAGAATTGCTAATGATCGGGAAGGCTAGAACGCAGATCAGGCAGAAATGAGGGTTGCAACCAGCTCCGGGGTAATTTCCCGCAGACTCTCGACCACTCTGGCCGAGTTGACAGTCAACTGGTCAACTCCGGCGGTGCCGGTGATGGCAATCGCTTTCATTCCCGCATTTTTCGCAGCAAGTAAACCGGGGATGCTGTCCTCCACCACAAGGCAATCGCCCGGGGAAAGGCCGAGCTTTTCCGCCGCCTTGAGAAAGATTTCCGGGTCGGGCTTGCTGTGGGTTATGTCAGAGCCGGTGATGGCGGCGCTGAAATGATGGGCGCCGGGGAGTTTGTCCACCACCACCTGAATGTTCGGGCGCGGGCCGGAGGAACCGATAGCGAGGGCAAACCCGGCCGCAGCGAGGGAATCGAGCAGCTCGCTTACGCCGTCCATGGCATGGACATCCTCGGCAATAAGTTCGCGGTACAGCTCCTCCTTCTCGTCGCCCCAGGCGTCGATCTCTGCGAGAGAAAATTTATCGCCATAAAGAAAGGGGATGGCGGCGCGATTGGTCTGGCCGAAGGTGGAGGCAAACATCGCCTCGGTCATCTCCAGCCCCCGCCGCTCGGCCGAGAGTTTCCACGATTCGTAATGGGGCATGTAACTGTCAATCAACACGCCGTCCATATCGAAGATTACGCCGAGAGGTCTGGTCATTTGGGAGTCCTTGCAAAATAACGCCGGGTAGCGTTCAGAGTGGCAACTTCTTTGAGTATACATCCAACCCGTTCGTACTGAGCCTGTCGAAGTGCTAAACAATTGTCATCCTGAGCGCAGCGAAGGATCTGGAAGAAGATTCTTCACTCCGTTCAGAATGACAACCAGCTACGGCCGATTCCGTCCGCCCGTACTTCGACAAGCTCAGTACGAGCGGGGCTTGCATCAGAAAATTCACACACTCTTCGCGCGCGCCACATATTCTTCCATCTCGTGGAAGTTGAGGTAGCGGTAGATCTCGTCGCGGTGGGGGGCGATGAATTTGTTGTAGGCCTCGAAGTATTCTTCCGCAGTGGGAATGCGGCCGAGTTTGGCTACCACGGCGGCAAGTTCGGCGCTGCCGAGGAAGACCCTGGCGCCGTTGCCCATGCGGTTGTCGAAGTTGCGGGTACTGGTGCTGAAGACGGTGACGCTGTCGTCCACTCGGGCCTGGTTGCCCATGCAGAGGGAGCAGCCCGGAATCTCGACGCGGGCGCCGATCTTCTCGAACATCTG
>JAFGWW010000275.1 GCA_016936955.1 Planctomycetota bacterium
ATTTCACATCCCCTATCTTGGGGAACCTGACGGTAAACACGCTGCCCTTGCCGGTTTCGCTCTCGATGGATATATCACCCCCGTGGAGGCGGACAAGGTTGTAGGTAAGGGTAAGGCCAAGGCCGTGCCCGTCCACCCGTTCATTACCACCAAGTGCGCCTTTGGTGGTGTAAAAGGGCTCGAAGAGTCTCCGTATCTGCTCTTTCGACATGCCAACGCCGGTATCGCGAACCCTGACAACCACCCACCCGTCGTCCTCCCCAATCCAGATCCCGACCAGACCCTTATCGAGGATAGCCTGATATGCGTTGATGACAAGGTTAAGGAATATCTGCTGGAGCATGCTTTCATTGCCGGAGATTACGGGATCTTCGGCAATTTCGAGGGAGAGTTCAATCCCTTTGGCCTGCATCTCAAGACTGACCAGGCGCTTGATAGATTTCAATATGCGCCCGAGCCGGACGCCATGACGCAGGTCGACCCGCATGTCGGAGAACGAGAGAAGGGCATGGATAATCTCCGAGGCCCGCTCCGATTGCTCGAGACAGACATCGGTAAGCTCTTTCATAAAGCCGGGATTCTGCTTCGCAAGCTCGGCGTAACCTTGCACGCTTGCCCAGATATTATTGAACTCATGGGCTATTCCGGCGGCAAGAAGGCCAACAGCCGCCATTTTCTCGGTTTGGGCATTCTTGACCAAAGCCTGCTGCTGCTCTGTTATATCGGTCAGGGTCATGACGAGAATCATGCCTGCAGGGCCGTTATCGATCATGGAAACGGAGGCGCTTACATAACGAACATTCTCGGGAGCCACATCAAAAGAGAAAGCGCTCTTCCGTGACTGCCCGGTTCTCATCACAACCGAAAGCAGCCAGTCAATATTCGCATAAGCCGCGCCAAAAATATCCCTGACACTCATCGAAGAGATAACGGAACCCTGACGGCCGAGAATCACCTTGGCCGGTTCATTGGCCGTGAGGACATTAAAGTCGGCATCGATTATCAGAACACCGGAATCGACAAAGTCGAAAACTCCGCCGATCAGTTCATCCGTATTTTTAGTTTCGCATGACTTATTCTCTGCCATCTTATCGTCTCTTCCCCTCCGGACTACATGGCGGTCCTGGCGCTGTAACGCAGATGCCCTTCCCCGAGGAATCTGCTTATATCGTTTGCAAGATGAGTTGTGGGGCGAACGGAAAAGCCCCGCCCCGCCCGTATGGTCACAAGCCTCCTGTTGTGAGTACGCACACGGAAGTAAAGGGGGACGTCGCCTTTGTGAGCTTTCAGGAGATCCATCATTCCCCCGACCCTCTCATCTTCAAGGCCGGCCGCATCAAGATTGATTATGGCAAGCTTGGTAAGGGTTTCGGCGGCTTTTTCGAGAGGAATGATCTCATCGACAATGAGGTTGGGCTCATCCCTGCGCCTGTCAACCTTACCCCTTATGAAGACAATACGGTCGACCTCAAGGAACTCCTTGACCTCTTCATAAGTTCTGGAGAAGCACATGGCGCTAACCGCGCCGTCGATGTCCTCGAAGGTCAGACGGGCATAGCGTTTGTCGCGTTTGTCAGTGCCGAGTTTTATATCTACAATCATCCCGCCGATGGTGACCTGTGTCTGGTCTTCGAGAGTAGAAAGGCGACTTACGGAGCTGCTACTGAAAGCGTCGATCTGGTCTTTGTACTGGGCAAGCGGGTGGCTCGTAACGTAAAAACCTAGCACCTCTTTCTCAAACTGGAGCAACTGCTGGTCCGGCCACTCAGGAACTTCGGGCAGTTGCGTCGGCTCCTCTTCAGCTCCGCCACCACCGAAGAGGCTGAACTGTCCGATCGACGCGGCTTTCTGCGAAGCGTTTCCAGCCGACAAGGCGCCCTCAAGCCCGGCCACGTACTGCGCCCGGTGCCCGCCCATGCTCTCGAAAGCACCGGCCTTGATCATTGCCTCGATAGTGCCCTTGTTGAGAGCGCGCAAATCCACGCGCTCACAGAAATCGTAAAGGCTCTTGAAGGGGCCGTTCTCCTCCCTCTCAACAACCATGCAGTCAACCGCCTTCTCGCCCACGCCTTTGATGGCAGCGAGTCCGAAACGGATGTTGGGGCCCACAACGGTGAAATTGCTGTCCGACTCGTTGATATCAGGCGGGAGAACCTCGATGCCGAGATGCTTCGCGTCATCGATATATTCCACCACCTTCTTTGAGTCACCGCCGTTGATGGTAAGAAGCGCGGCCATGTATTCGCGCGGGTAATGACATTTCATATAGGCCGTCTGATAAGCCACCATGGCGTAACAGGCGGAGTGCGACTTGTTGAAGCCGTAGCCGGCAAAGTATTCGATCTGTTCGAAAACCTGCTCGGCGATTTTGGAGCCGCAGGTATCATGCGCCTGTTTGGCGAACTTGTCCTTGTACTCCGCCATGATCTCGGCAATTTTCTTACCCATGGCGCGTCGCATCAGGTCACCCTCGGAGAGGGTAAAGTGCGCAAGCTGCAGAGCCAGCGCCTGCACCTGTTCCTGATAAAGGATAAGGCCGTGAGTTTCCTGAAGGATGGGCTCAATCAGCGGATGAAGGTATTTCGCCTCCTCCTTGCCGTGTTTGCAATTAATGTAAGTATCCACCATGCCGCAACCGAGTGGGCCGGGACGATACATGGCAACCGCAGCGATAAGGTCTTCAAACCTGTCCGGGCGCAGCTTGCAGAGAAGCTCGCGGAAACCGGCGGATTCAAACTGGAACACCCCCTTGGCGTCACCCTTGGCAAGCATCCTGAAAGTCTTCTGGCAATCGATCGGGATCTTGTCCAGATCCAGTTCCTCGCCCGTACTCTTCTTTACGTTATCAACCGCCTTGCGAAGAAGGGTAAGAGTTTCAAGACCGAGGCAGTCAACCTTGCACAGGCCAAGCGTCTCGAGCATTTTCATTTCGTACTGGGTGGTTATGTCGTCACCGCGTTTGGCCAGAGGGCCGTACGCGGTAATCGGCTGGTCAGCAACCAGAACGCCGGCGGCGTGAATACCGGTCTGGCGGACAACGCCGTCAAGCAGTCCGGCAATGTCGATAAGTTCCTTGACCTGCGGGTCGCTGTCGTAAAGGGCCTTGAGGTCAGGGTTTTCATCCATGGAGACCTCGAGGCTGTTCTTGTCGCCCTTGGCCTTGACCATGTCGGGAATCATTTTTGCGATAACGTCAACTTCGTGAAGCGGCACGCCCAGAACGCGGCCGACGTCGCGCACCGCACTCTTCGCCGAGAGGCACCCGAAGGTTACGATCTTGGCGCAGTGGTCGGCGCCGTGGCGTTTGATAATATGCTCCACAACCTCGTGGCGGCGCTCCTTATCGAAGTCGAGGTCGATATCAGGCATCTCGTTACTGCCTTCGTTCAGGAAGCGTTCAAAAAGAAGGTCGTAACGCAGCGGGTCGAGATTGGTGATACCGAGTGAATAAGCCACAATCGAGCCGGCGGCCGAACCACGACCGGGGCCGACCGGGATATCGTTTGTCCTCGCGAAATTGACAAGGTCCCACACGAGTAGGAAGTAGGAAGGAAAGCCCATCTTTGTAATGACGTGCATCTCTTTCTCGAAACGCTCTTTGACTTCCTGCGGCAACGGATCGCCATAGCGAACCTTCAGGCCGTCGATACACAGAGACTCGAGGTATTGAACCGGGTTCATCCCGTCCGGTGGCTGAATTGTGGGAAGATGGAATTTGCCGAACTTGTAATCGCCGTCAAACTCAAGATTACACCGGCTCGCAATCTCAAGGGTACGATCACAGGCATCTTCATGGCCCTTGAAAGCGAGGCGCATCTGCTCGGCCGATTTCAGATAGAAATCGTCCGTGGTCATCTTCATGCGCTTCTCGTCCTCGAGTTTCTTGCCGGTATTTATGCAGAGAAGAACCTCCTGCACCTTTGCGTGTTCGGGAAGGATGTAGTGGACGTCGGAAGTGGCGACAAGCGGGATACCGAGTTTTTTCGAGAGGTCATCCATCTTGGGGATGATGTTCAACTGCTCTTCGAGGCCGTTGTTCATTATTTCGAGGAAGAAATTATCCTCCCCGAAAATCTCCCGATACTCCCGTGCCGCCGTCTCCGCATCATCAAACCTGTCGTTAAGCAAATTACGGCTGACCTCGCCGGACAGGCATCCGGAAAGCGCGATTATGCCCTTGGAGTGGTCGCGTAAAATTTCCTTGTCGATTCGCGGGCGATAATAGAAGCCCTCGGTATAACCGGCAGCGCAAAGACGTGAGAGATTCTGATAACCGGCATGGTTTTTCGCAAGGAGGGTAAGGTGGTAGCTGGCGTCCTTGATGCCGTGGCTGTTTTTCTCAAACCTGCTTCCCGGCGCAACATAAGCCTCAAAACCGATGATCGGCTTGATGCCTGCTTTTGATGCCTTGGTGTAAAACTCAATAGCACCGTACATGGCACCGTGGTCGGTGAGGGCCATCTCCTTGAATCCAAGCTCTTTCGCCCGGTAAATAAGGGGAGGAACCTGGCATACGCCGTCCAGAATGGAATAATGGCTATGCAGGTGAAGATGTACGAATTCCGCCGACATTATGCGCTCCATGACATTTACATAACTACATGAGGCAATAGCCCCGCACACGGCATTTAATAATAAAGTCTGTTTATTTGAGGGTGAGAGTATAACCGATCCTGAAAAACTATCAACTTATTTCGTAGTTTTACCACTATTCCCCCCGACCTTCCCCTGCAACCGCGTTACGCCATATTCCGCCTCGCCCAGGTAAACCGGATCGCGCCCGGTAAGGGTTTTATAGTATTCAAAAGCCCATTGCGCGCGCTGATATGACTCCAAAGCACCGAGATAAAGCACTTCGTCCTCAAGCTTTTCGGCATTTTCCATCGCTTTTTCGCCAATATCATTAAGGCTGAGTTCCGAGTTGGTTTCCGTTTTACTGCCCCCCAAAGAGAGTATACCCAGCACCTCATCGAGACAGCCTGGCAGGATCAAAATAAAGGCAAAAAACAGGACCAGGCAAATGCGCATCATGCCCCCCGAAAAGGAATATATTCTAGGATATGAAATATCGGTGGATTTGTCAATCTTGAGGAATGATTACATCTTGACCGACACTGGCTTGACTTTGCCCGGTAAATCGTTACATAATAGAATGATAAAGGAAGAGTTATGAGTGCTATGGATAATCAGTTCAACCTTGCCGAAAACATTCTTGTTGTCAACTCTCCGTTCATCCTGGATGAACGCCAGAGAGAAGAGGATGCGTTTCTGCAGAGCGTCGACAAACTTATGACGCACCGGGCGAAAGACCTGACCATCGACCTCGTCCGCGCCGGAAGCGTTTCAAGCACTGTGATCGCCCTGGCAATTGCCGCCTCGCGAAAGGCCGATGAAGCAGGGAAAAACCTGACAATCAAATTCGCGAAACGTAACGAACTCGCAATAAGAATTAGCGGACTGGCAAAACTTGTTGAAGTGAAGTTTATCTGAATTGCTTTTGATCAAGGTTGCCGTACGGTGAGAGCAAAATAATTACGGCACCACCCAGCTTCCATCGATCACGGCATTACCTGCGCTCCCCCCTGGCCCCAAATCTTTCATATACACCACCCCTTCCGAAGCAATATGAAATGAATTGACACCAGACTTTTCATATGCGCATGGATCGGCATACAGCCCGAAATGATATGCCCACTGGCCAGCAGGTATATTAAGATCGTCTATAAAATAGTACCCGTTATAACCCATAGCCTGCGCCGCATCGGCGAATGCACCAGGAATTAACGTTAGTGGCGTGCCATTACCATTGCTGTGCGCATTAGTTCCACCAAGCCGGGAAAACTGCGGACAATAACTCTTATCCGTAAGGCCGTTAGCCGTTGCATAATTGGCTTTTTGATAAATATACTGGGCAGCGGAGTATTCTTTCAACCCAGCGGCAGTAGCAGTTTCATTTGTGGCCATGCGGCTCTCAAGCAGATTGGGGATCGCAATGGCGGCAATAATGGCGATAATCGCAACCACAATCATCAATTCAATTAGCGTAAATCCGGAAGACCTTAGCGTAAGTTCTGTATTTTTGCGAGACCGATGAATATTATATCCACTCATCAATCATTCCTCCCCGTATCAGAATATCAAACGTTGTCCCCAGCCCATGGACTTCCTCCGCCCTTAAAATAATCGGGCGGCCGGAAGAACCGGCCACCCGAAGTTTTCATTTACGCCAGTTCAGGCGTTTTGCCGCATGAACTCGTCAGGATTAAGGAACAACCCAACCGGTAGCAGCATTGAAGGGTCCCTGGCCTACGGCACCAGCAGCGGTCATACCGGGGCCAAGATCCTTCATGACGACCACACCACCGGTGTCGATATGGAAGGAGTTGACACCAGACTTCTCGTACAGACCAGGAGCAGCGGTTCCCCTGTATTCATACTTCGGATCCAAGGCGTCATCAGTGTTGAAGACATAACCCTGATATGCAACTGCCTGGCCATCTTCGTCGGCATCAGAAAGGGCTTCCGGGATCAGGGTAAGCTGAGTACCATTGGTGTTGGTCCAAGCTGCCGCACCACCCAGGAACTGAATTTCAGGGCAATATTCCTTGGCGCGGTTTACAGCACCATAGTGCGCCTGAGAATAGTTTGCCTTCATGAAAATATTCTCGGCAGCACCAAATTCCTTGAGTGATGCAGCGGCGTTGGTTTCGTTGGCCTGCATGCGGCTCTCAAGAAGGTTCGGAATCGCGATAGCGGCGATAATCGCGATGATCGCAACGACGATCATAAGTTCAATAAGCGTAAAGCCTTTTCTCATCTCTTTCTCCTTAAACAAATTTTTAAACGGATAGTCACTATGACTAATTCATCATAAAAAAACCGAAGACTTCCTAAATCCCCTCCTTTCCCAGATTTTTGGATTATCTTCAATTCCCTCAAACGCACTCCCTTATCGGCAATAGCTGTGCCAGAAATATCCTTTTTTTCGCAATTCACATAAGCCCCGCAAAGTACTCGATTTAAAACACTGTTGTAAATTATTTTTACCGCATACGCGAAAAGGATTATCGCCGAGTTTTGTCACCACAGTGACATTTATTGTCACGACAGCCAATTTGCGTCACTCCCAGACATCTCCCATAAAGCCCATAATCTGTTGATAAAAAAGACTTAATGAAAATATCAATCAATTGGGAAAAGCTTGTAAAATAAGCAGGCAACTGCCATCCAGTGTATTGATAAAATAAGAAATTAATCTAGCAACGAAAATGGCCCCAGGCAGATAAACTGCCAGGAGCCACAAAACAGAATCCAATTATTGCCAGTCTAAATAGCGAGTAGCTATAAATGAAGGCCCACTTTTTACCTTCCGTCTGTTTACCCTCATTCACTTTTTAGATGATGGCCGCGCTCGCTCCAATCCTTGACTGCTTTGGAGGTCAGCCTTGAAAGACCAACCACGCCAGCCCCGCCTACGCATCCACCCTCGCAAGCCATGACCTCGACAAGATTGCCGGGGCAGTTGCCTGAGGTGAAAGCTCTCAGTCTCTTCAGTGCAGCTGGGTCAAGACCGTTTATGCAGATGGATTTCAAATTAGCTTTGTCTCCATTGAGCGCAGCGACGGCGGCGGCAACACCTCCCGTAACGGCAAAGCCCCTGCCCTCGCTCGAAGTAGAGGTAACAAAGGGAACACCTTCACAGACAGCTACTTCGACATCGCGCGCCACAAATAACGCACCAAGTTCCTCAAAGGTCATTACATAGTCAACCGCGTCATCATCCAACCCTTCCCGCCTTTTTGCCACGCACGGGCCGACAAAAACCGTTATAGCCTCCGGATTCTCCTCACGAACCCGCATCGCGGTATAATGCATTGGCGTGGCGGTTTCGGAGACAAATGGCTTCAATTCCGGAATATGCTTCTGTACCGTTCCGATATACGCGGGGCAGCAGCTCGTGGTCATGAATGGTTTTCCTTCCTCCATGCGCTCCACAAACTCGGCTGCTTCCTTGCGGGTAGTTACGTCGGCGCCGTAGGCTACCTCAACCACCTCGCTGAACCCAAGCTTCATGATCGCATCGGCAATCTGTTCGAGATCACCGGGGAACTGCCCAGCAATCGCCGGGGCAACCATGGCAACCACAGGCCTGCCTCTCTTCAAGGCATGGATGATATCAACAACCTGAGACTTCTCCATCACTGCACCGAAGGGGCACTCGCGCATGCAGCGGCCACAGCTTATACATTTTTCAAAATCAATTCTCGCCTTGCCGTCACCATTCTTTTCGATAGCCCCGACCGGACAAGCCTCCTCGCATGGAACCGGGATTCTGGTCACGGCATGGTACGGGCAAACGGAGCGACACTTACCGCAGTCCACGCATTTGGAGCTATCGATCTGCGCACGCCCCTTGACCACGGTGATGGCATTAAACGGGCAGTTGACCATGCACGGGCGCGCCATGCAACCCTGGCATGCGTCGGTAATGAGGTGCCGGCTCGAGACACAGCCCTTGCAGGCAATGTCAAGGACGGTCATGATCTCGCCTTCCGGCTGTTCGCGCAGGGCGGCGTTATCGGCATACTTCGCTAGCGGGACAAAGTCGTCCTCTTCGTCCTCGATAGCAAAACCCATAGCGGCCATGCAGCGGTAACGGAGAACGGCGCGGTCTTTGTAAATGCAGCAGCGAGTCTCGTCCATATCCTTGGGGCGCATCGTGTGGGGTATCTTGTCCACAACTTCGGGAAGGTTCTCGTCAAAAGCTGCCTTTGCGATACGGATAAGGACCTCTCTTCTGATGCGGGTTACGTTGTTGTTGCAGTCCATTGTATAATCTCCCTTACTCGATATCGCAAAGCTCTTTGAGGCGCAGGACTACGGCGTCAGTAGTGGCACCAGACATTATCTCGCCGTCTATCCGTACATACGGGGCTTTTCCGTACTTCCTGTCCTTACAGCAGCCAAGGCAGGTCGTACCTTCGATTAACACACGCCCGGCGATTTCCTCGGGAAGTTTTTCTTCAAGAGACTGAAGCTCCGAGGCGCCCATAACAAAACAGGTTGTTCCGAGGCAGATTTCGACTTTGATTTGCTTCATCGTTTCTCCTGACATATCAGATATATTCAATGGTGACGTCTTTCAGATAATTATCGTTCAAAATAGAGGCGATACGTTTTATGATATTGCGCCTGATCTCCAGATCCACAGGCAGGGTCGGATCCTGATGGGCATCGTTGATGCGCGTACCGACCATGAACTCTACATGGTCGCTATCAAGGAACAATTCGGCAAGCTGCCCCGCCGCGTTATCGTGCTCCTCAACATTGCGCTCTTCAAGATAATTTGCAACACGGGTCAATGTCAGGATACCCTCGGTTATCATGTCTACCCCCTCCATCTTCGAGACTGGCGGAAGGTCGCTTCGAACCCGCCCAAGGGGCATGGTGATCTTGCGGTCAAGTTCGCGGGAGACAATATTGGCCGTCGTCCCTCCGCAGATCGCAGTGCGGCCGTTGAAGTTCTTTATTTTATAGGCCATCTCCTTATCCTTGTTCATATCAAAAGGAGGACCGGAGGTAACAAGCAGCCTTCGGGGCTGGCGGAAATAAAAAACCGCGCAGGAGATATCGTCCTTTGCTTTATGGCCTTCGTCTATCCTGAGCGCTTCGTTTACTATATTACGCGCAAGCTCGCGGGCGGAAATGAAGGGATTGCGTTTTATCCTCTCGCGTACGAAAGCGCTGCACCCTTCGATGCGCCAGCCGAGCCGATGGGCTGGGGTGCCGAGACCGGATTGCGACACACCATCGGAAAAAACGATCAGCCTGTCTTCC
>JAFGWW010000276.1 GCA_016936955.1 Planctomycetota bacterium
GAACAAGGGCGATCCCACCCGCGCCGACAGCTTCGGCATTATCAGGGGTGATTTCGGAAAATCGATCGTGATCGAGCGCGGGCGCGACGTCTGGGCGCTGATCAAGGACCGCCTGCCCGTCACCATCAAGCTCAACCTGCTCTCGATTCTGGTAATCTACATGATCGCGATTCCAGCCGGCGTCCTCTCGGCGGTCAGGCAGAACAGCATCGAAGACCGGAGCATGTCGCTGGTATTCTTCCTCCTTTATTCCCTGCCCAGTTTCTGGGTCGGACTGCTTATCATCATCGGCGTTGCCAACTATTTTTCCAGCTGGCCAATCGGCGGACTTTACGCCGACGTCCCGCCCGACGCGTCGTACTGGACTATCCTCGCGGCGACAGCGAGGCATTACGTCATCCCCGTCTTCTGCCTCAGTTACGGCGGCTTCGCTGGCCTGAGCCGCTTCACCCGCGTAAGCATGCTTGAGGTCGTCCGGCAGGATTACATCCGCACCGCACGCGCGAAAGGATTGAATGAGGCCACGGTAATAATGAAGCACGCCCTGCGCAACTCGCTTATCCCGCTGGTAACAATCTTCGCCGGCCTTCTTCCCAGCCTTATCGGCGGCAGCATAATTATCGAATACCTTTTCAACATCCCAGGCATGGGCACCCTCGGCCTCGATGCCCTCGGCAACCGCGACTACCCGGTTCTGATGACCATCTTCGGCTTCGGCGCGGGACTGACCCTGATCGGCATTCTCATAAGCGACATAACTTACTCCATCGTAGATCCGAGGATCTCTTTTGAATAACGGCGGCGAATCACAATCATACTGGGCAATGACATGGACCCAGCTCAAGCTCAACCGGCAGGCAATGGCGGGGCTTTACCTTGTGGGAGCATTTTTCCTGCTGGCTTTTTTCACGCCCTTCATCGGCCATAACCTCCCTATATACTGGACCGGCGAGAACGGGATCACCGTCTACCCTCTGGTTCAGGAGTTTTTCGCGCCGCAGGAAACGACAGAGAAAACCCTCGAAGCCAGCTTCAATTTTCTTCTTCTCTTCCTCCCTATCTCGCTTGCGGGGACATGGATATTCAGAAAGCTCATGCCTGAGTTGTCACAAACCCGGCGGCAATGGGTTTCGTGGATGGTTGGCGGAGTCTGCTCACTCATGGTGGGGGCGGTTATCGCATACGTCCTGATTCCCGGGAAGTGGTCGCTCCAGTATGAGGCAATGGGAGACAACCTCACCGCCGCCATCGAATCATACAACCTTTACATGAAAGAGTTCCCCAGCCTCGGCTACGCGCGGCTTGCAATCCTCTCCGTCTCCCTGCCCGTGGCCTGCGGGTTTATTATTCTGGCCACTACGCAGACAGAAATGAAGACGACGTGGCTTGTGGTTGTCCTTATAGCCGCCGCGACGGCCGCGCCTTTCGTATTTACCAAACGCGTCAAGGTTCCCGACCCGAGCATCTTCCGCATGGAAACCGACGCGGGCAAGGGCCACGGCCTGTTCCCGCTCATCCCCTACGGCCCCACAGAACAGGGCTTCGGCAAACTCCTGCCGCCAACGTGGTATGAAAACACCAAAAGTTCCGAAGACAAACCGGGCTACCACCTCCTCGGCACCGACGCCCTCGGCCGCGACATCATGGTCCGCATCATCCACGGCGCACGGGTATCCCTCTCGGTCGGCTTCGTAACGGTAGCCATCTATACTCTGATCGGCCTGATCGTCGGGAGCTGCGCGGGATATTTCGGGGGCATGGTCGACATGGCGGTAAGCCGTCTGATCGAGATCATGATGTGTTTCCCCACCTTCTTCCTTATTCTCGCCATCATAGCCATCATCGACGAGCGATCTATTTTCAACATCATGCTTGTCCTCGGCCTGACAGGCTGGACTGGCATTGCCCGCCTTATCCGCGGTGAGGTTCTCAAGCAGAAGAAACTCGACTATGTCGCGAGCGCCCAGGCCCTCGGCGCAGGGAGCGCGCGGATCATGTTCCGCCACATTCTGCCCAACGCCATCGCCCCGGTTCTGGTGAGTATTTCTTTCGGAATCGCGGGGGCGATCCTGACCGAAGCTGGGCTCTCATTCCTCGGCTTCGGCGTCAGCCCGCCCACGCCGACATGGGGCATCCTCCTCAACGAAGCCCGGCGTGAGGGCGTTGTCGCCTACTGGTGGCTGGCCGTCTTCCCCGGCATCCTGATCTTCCTTTCGGTTACGGCTTACAACCTCGTGGGCGAAGGCCTGCGCGACGCCATGGATCCGAGATTGAGGAAATAAATGAACGCCACAACCGCCAACCTTATCAGGATCGAAAACCTCGCGGTCGACTTCCAGTCCTCCGGGCAGACCGTCAATGCGGTGAAGAATATCTCCTTCTCGATAGGCGAAGGAGAGACGATCGGCCTTGTAGGCGAATCGGGTTCAGGCAAAAGCGTAACCAGCCTCGCCATCATGCGCCTCATCGCGGAGCCGGGAATAATCAAATCCGGCAATATCACCATGAAAGGCAAAAACCTTCTCACCATAGAGGAAGATGAGATCAGAAAAATCCGCGGGCGCGAGATTGCCATGATCTTCCAGGAGCCCATGACCTGCCTCAACCCGGTTTACACCATCGGCAACCAGATCATGGAAGCGGTCCTCACCCACCAGCATAAAAGCGAGGCGGAGGCGTATAAGCGATGCCTCGCCGCGCTCGACGAGGTGGGCATAAAAGACCCCGCCCTCTGCATGAAACAATACCCCCACGAACTCTCCGGCGGCATGAAGCAGCGCGCCATGATAGCCATGGCGATCATCAATAAACCGCGCCTGCTTATCGCCGACGAGCCGACCACCGCCCTCGACGTCACCGTGCAGGACCAGATACTCAACCTGCTCGCCAAGCTCCAGAAAGAGTACGGCATGAGCATGCTCTTCATCACCCACGACCTTGGCGTGGTCGCGCAGGTTGCGCGCCGGGTATGCGTAATGCGTTACGGCGAGATCGTGGAAGAGGGAATGGTGGAAGATATTTTCAAAGCCCCCCAGCACCCTTACACCATCGGGCTCTTCCAGTGCCTGCCGCGCCTGAGCGGGGAAAGGAAACGGCTGTACTCCCTCGCCGAGCAGGAGGCGGGAATCACAACACAAGAGCCTCAGGAGCTTCCCGAAAATACAGATGTCGAAGACGACATCCCGCTGATAGAAGTGAACAGCCTGGTCAAGCACTTCCCCATCAAGAAAGGGCTTCTCGGACGCGTGGCC